>JAYSLR010000403.1:0-9895 GCA_043725365.1 Rhizobacter sp.
CCCGCCGGCCCGTGGCGGCGCGCCTGGCGGCGCCTGCAGCGGCGCCGCGGCGCGCTCGCCGGCCTCGCGGTCGTGCTGCTGTTCGTCGCGATGGCCGTGTTCGCGCCGTGGATCGCGCCGCAGGACCCGATCGCGACGAACTGGGGCGCGATCCGCCAGGCGCCCGGCGCCGCGCACTGGTTCGGCACCGACGAGATCGGCCGCGACGTGCTCTCGCGCGTGGTCTGGGGCACGCGCGCGTCGCTGCTGGCGGGCGTGGTGTCGGTGTCGATCTCGCTGCTGTTGGGCGTGCCGATCGGCCTGGCGGCGGGTTTTCTCGGCGGCTGGGTCGACGCGGCGATCTCGCGCGTCACCGACGCCTTCCTGGCCTGCCCGTTCCTGATCCTGGCGATCGCGCTCGCGGCCTTCCTCGGCCCCAGCCTGACGAACGCGATGATCGCGATCGGTGTCTCGGCCACGCCGATCTTCGTGCGGCTGACGCGCGCGCAGGTGATGAACATCAAGGTCGAGGACTACATCGAGGCGGCGCGTGCGGTCGGCAACCCGCCGCTGCGCATCGCGCTGCGCCACGTGCTGCCCAACGTCGCGGCGCCGCTGATCGTGCAGGCCACGCTGGCGATCGCCGCGGCGGTCATCGCCGAGGCCAGCCTGTCGTTCCTCGGCCTGGGCCAGCAGCCGCCGGCGCCGAGCTGGGGCAGCATGCTCAACACCGCGAAGAATTTCATCGACAACGCGCCCTGGATGGCGATCTGGCCGGGCCTGTCGATCTTCTTGCTGGTACTGTCCTTCAACCTGCTCGGCGACGGCCTGCGCGATGCGCTCGACCCGCGCCAGCGCTGATCCCTCTCACTGCCACTCTGTGCGAACACCATGAACTTCGACTGGAACAATCCCTACCCGACGATCCGCAGCCCGCTGATGGCGCGCAACGTCGTCGCGACCTCGCAGGCGCTGGCCTCGCAAGCCGGGCTGCGCATGCTGCTCAAGGGCGGCAACGCGGTCGACGCGGCGATCGCAGCGGCCGCGGCGCTGACGATCGTCGAGCCGGTATCGAACGGCCTGGGCAGCGACCTCTTCGCGATCCTCTGGGACGGCGAGCAGCTGCATGGCCTGAACGCCTCCGGCGTGGCGCCGGCCGCCTGGAACCCGGACTACTTCCGCCGCAAGCACGGCGACACGATGCCGGTGCGCGGCTGGGACACCGTGACCACGCCGGGCGCGGTGGCGGGCTGGGTCGCGCTGTCCGAGCGCTTCGGCCGGCTGCCGTTCGCCGACCTGCTGGAGCCGGCGATCGAACTCGCCGAGCGCGGTCACGGCGTGGGCCGCATCGTGTCCGACAAGTGGGGTCGCCAGGTGCCGCTGCTGAAGGGCCTGCCGGGCTTCGCCGAGGCGTTCATGCCGCGCGGGCGCGCCCCCGAACCGGGCGAGCGCTTCGTGTTCGCGGACGCGGGGGCCTCGTTGCGCCAGATCGCGCTCACCAAGGGCGAGGCCTTCTACCGCGGCGCGATCGCCGAGCGGCTGGTCGCGCACTCGAGCGCTCACGGCGGCAGCATGCAGCTGTCCGACCTCGCGAACTACCGGCCCGAGTGGGTCACACCGATCCAGAAGAATTTCGCCGGCCACACCGTGCACGAGATCCCGCCGAACGGGCAGGGCATCGCCGCGCTGATGGCGCTGGGCATGCTGGACCAGCTCGATCTGGGCCGCTTCCCGATCGACAGCCCCGAGTCGCAGCACCTGCAGATCGAGGCGATGAAGCTGGCCTTCGCCGACACCTATCGGTGGGTCGCCGACCCGCGCTTCATGACCGAGGTGACGGCCGCCGACCTGCTCGGCGACGCCTACCTCGCCGAGCGCGCGAAGCTGATCGACCCGAAGCGCGCGATCGACTTCCAGCACGGCAGGCCGCCGTCGGGCGGCACGATCTACCTGAGCGCCGCCGACGAGCGCGGCATGATGGTGAGCCTGATCCAGTCGAACTACATGGGCTTCGGCAGCGGCGTGGTCGTGCCCGGCACCGGCGTGAGCCTGCAGAACCGCGGCCACGGCTTCACGCTCGACCCGAAGCACCCGAACCTCGTGGCCGGCGGCAAGCGGCCGTTCCACACCATCATCCCCGGCTTCCTGACCAAGGAGGGCCGGCCGCAGATGAGCTTCGGCGTGATGGGCGGCAACATGCAGCCGCAGGGCCACCTGCAGACGCTGGCGCGCATCCTGATGCACCGCCAGCAGCCGCAGGCCGCGTGCGATGCGCCGCGCTGGAAGGTGGCCGCCGGCCTGAACGTCGACTTCGAGTCGACGATGGCCCCGGCGCTGGTGAACGACCTGGTCGCGCTCGGCCACCGCTTCGAGCCCACCGCCGATGCCTACATGGATTACGGCAGCGGCCAGTTCATCTGGAAGCTCTCGGACGACCTGCAGGACGGCTACGTGGCCGCGAGCGACTCGCGCCGCGACGGGCAGGCGGTGGGCTTCTGAGGAGGCCCGCGCGTCAGTCGAGGCGGCGGAACCGGGCGACCTCGAGCGCCGACACCGGCGCGCCGCGGTTGCCCCAGCTGGCGCGCACGTAGCTCAGCAACTGAGCCACCTCCTCGGTGCTCAGCACGGTGGCGAACGGCGGCATGCCGTAGGGCCGCGGGTTGCCGGCCGTGCTGGGCGGGAAGCCGCCTTCCAGCACCAGGTGCACGAGGTTCGCCGAGACGCGCATCGTGACCGCACGACTGCCGGCCAGCGGCGCGTAGATGCCGGGCACGCCTTCGCCCTGATCGCCGTGGCACTGCGCGCAGTGCTGCGCATAGAGCTTGGCGCCGGGGCTGTCGGCGGCGGGAACGGGCATCGCGTCGCCACGCGCGATCGCCAGCGACGACGGCGGCAGCGCCTTCAGGTAGCTCGCCATCGCGCGCAGGTCGGCGTCGCTGAGGTACTGCGTGCTGCCGCCGACGACCTCGCCCATCGGCCCCATCACCGCGCCGCGCGCCGAGACGCCGGTCTTCAGCAGGTCGACGATGTGCTGCGTGTCCCAGCCGACGACGCTCGCCTCGGCGGCCGAGGTCAGCGAGGGCGCGTACCAGTTCTGCACCGGGATCAGCCCGCCGGCCAGGTCCAGCGTGCTCGCGGTCGCGCCGAGCGCGTTGCGGCTCGCGTGGCAGGCGTTGCAGTGGCCCAGGCCCTCGACCAGGTAGGCGCCGCGGTTCCATGCGGCGTCGCGCGACGGGTCGGGCGCGATGCGCTCGGGCCGGAAGTACAGCGCGCGCCAGACCGCGAGCGCGGCCTGCTGGTCGAACGGAAAGCGCAGCGCGTGCGGGCGGTTCGCCTGCGCCACCGGCGGCAGGCTGCGCAGGTAGGCGAGGATCGCATCGGCGTCGTCGCGCGTGATGCGGGTGTAGTTCGGGTACGGGAACGCCGGGTACAGCAGGCGCCCGTCGCGAGCCCGCCCGTTGTGCAGCGCGCGCCAGAACTCGGCCGCCGACCAGGCGCCGATGCCGGTGGCGACATCGGGCGTCAGGTTCGGCGCGTAGACCGTGCCGAAGGGCGTCGGCACGCCGCGCCCGCCGGCCCAGGGCCTGCCGCCCTGCGCGGTGTGGCAGCCCATGCAGTTGCCGGCGCGCGCGAGGTAGGCGCCGCGTGCGATCCGGTCGGCGGCGGGCGCGGCGCCGGCCGCCGGGTGGTCGTCCACGAGCGGGTCCTCGTCGCGCCGGTTCAGCCACCAGACCAGCGCCGCGACCAGCAGCGCGAGCGCGACCAGGCCCAGCGCCGCACGCGTCAACACGCGCGTCACGGCGGGCCCCCGGTGGGCGCCGCCGCCGCACTGCCGCACGGCAGCGGCATCGCGGCCGGCAGCGCCGGCGTCGGCTTCGCGCCGCCGGGCACCGACTGCGCCGCGAGCCACTGCGACAGCGCACCGATGTCGGCCGGCGCGAGGCGCTGCGCGACCTGCGCCATGCAGTCGGGCGTGGGCGCGTGGCGGCTGCCGGTGCGCCAGGCACCGAGCTGGGCGTTCAGGTAGTCGCGCGGCAGGCCGATCAGCGCCGGTACCCCCGGGGCCACGCCCGTCAGCGCCGCGCCGTGGCACTGCGCGCAGGCCGGCAGCTTGCGCGCCGGGTCGCCGCGCAGCACCAGGGCCTCGCCGCGCGTGAGCGCGTCGACCGTGCCGGTGGCCGGCTGCGGCGCGGGGTACGGGAGCTCGAGGCTCGCGAAATGGTCGGCGATCTCGCGCAGGTAGGCGTCCGACAGCGGCGCCAGCAGCGCGGCCATCAGCGCGTACTGGCGGCGCCCGTCGCGAAAGGCCAGGAGCTGGTTGTAGAGGTAGCCGGCCGGCTTGCCGGCGATGCGCGGGTAGTAGCCGTCGCTCGCGGCACGGCCCTGCGGGCCGTGACAGCCGGTACAGGCCTGCACGCGCTGCGCCATCGAGTCCTCGACCTTGGGGGCGGCTTGCGCCAGCAGCGCGCAGGCGCCCAGCAGCGCGGCGACGACGCGTGCAGCGTGCGACGCCCGCATCAGACGTCCGCTGCCGCGGCGCTGCTCACGGCGGCACGCGTGTCGTGCAGCCGCAGGTCCGGCAGCCAGGTCACGAACCACAGCGACAGCAGCGAGACCGCTGCGCTGAGCCGCATCACCTGCCGGAACGCTGCATCGCCGATGGCCCCGCCCGCCTGGCCGGCGCGCGCCGCATCCAGCAACTGCCCGAGGCCCGCGCCGTCGAGCGAGCGGGCACCCGGCGGCAGGTGTTCGCGCAACAGCAGCAGCGCGACCGAACTGAGCACCGCGATGCCGATCGCGCCGCCGAGCAGGCGGAAGAATGTCGTCAGCGCGGTGACCGTGCCGACCTGCTCGCGCGGCACCGACTGCTGCACCGTGATCAGGGTCGTCGGCATCTGCAGGCCCATGCCGGCGCCGAGCGCGATCAGCGCGAGCGTGGCGATCCCGCCGCTGGCGGGGCCGAAGCCCATCGCGAGCAGCCCGGCCGGCACCAGCACCACGCCGAGCCGTTGCAGTGCCAGCACGCGCCCGGTGCGGTACAGCCAGCGCCCGCTGATGAACGCCGCGACGGGGATCGACAGCGTCAGCGGCAGCAGGTGCAGCGCGGCGTCGGCGGCGCTGAAGCCGGCCGAGAGCTGCATCCGCAACGGCACCAGCACCGACATCGCGATGAAGTTGAAGAAGCAGACGAACAGCATCGCGCAGCACGCGACCACGGTGCGGTTCGCGAACAGCGCCATCGGCACGATCGGCTGCGGGTGGCGGCGCTGCTGCGGCACGAACAGCGCCAGCAGCGTGGCTGCGAGGGCCCAGCCGGTCAGGTTCCAGGCATCGTTCCAGGCGGTGCCCTGGCCGACGCGGGTGATCGGGATCAGCAACGCCGTCAGCCCGCCGAGCAGCAGCAGCGCGCCGACGCCGTCGATGCGCGCGCTGCGCCGCTGCACCGGCAGCGGCTTCAGCGAGCCGTGCACCAGCGCCAGCGCGAGCAGGCTCACCGGCAGGTTGATCCAGAAGATCCACGGCCACGACAGGTACTGCGTCAGCACACCGCCGATCACCGGCCCGAGCATGCTCGCCACGGCCCAGACGATGCTGACGTAGCCCTGGTAGCGCCCGCGTTCGCGCAGCGGCACGACATCGGCGATCACCGACTGCGCCGACGCGATCAGCCCGCCGCCGCCGGCGCCCTGCAGCACGCGCGCCAGCACCAGCTGCGGCAGCGTCTGCGCCAGCGCGCAGCCGATCGAGGCGATCAGGAAGATCAGGATCGCGACCATCATCACGCGGCGCCGCCCGATCAGGTCGCTGAAGCGGCCGTACAGCGGTGTCACCACGGTCGACGCGATCAGGTAGCCCGAGATCACCCAGGCCATCCACTCGAAACCGCCGAGCTGGCGCGCGATCGTCGGTACCGCCACGCTGACGATGGTCTGGTCGAGCGCGGCCAGCAGGATCGTCATCATCACCGCGGCGGTCGCAGCGCGGAACTGGCTCGGGCTGAGCGCCGCGAGGGGCGGCGAGGCGGTCGGGTTCGGGGGGGCGGGCGTCGGCGCGGGCGCGGGTTCTCGGTTCACGTGGCAGGTGGTGCAGGCGGGAGCGCGGAGCATGCCTCAAAGTCAAAGGCCGCGTCGCCGAGTCCGCGCGCGACGCCGGCGCGGTCCGCGGCGCCGCGGTTCTGGCTGACCTTCCATTTGCCGGTCAGTGCTGTCAGCACGATCTCGATGCCGACGATCGCGCGCAGCATCGTCGCGACGTAGTCGGCCGGTGCGTCGGTGACGGCCCAGGGCTGGGCGCGCGGCGCTTCGTGGCGCTCGGTCAGGCGCGTGACGAACGCGCGCAGCCAGTCGGCGTCGTCGATCGCGCGCAGCCGGCCGCGCGCCTGCGCCATCACGTAGTTCCAGGTCGGCACGACCTTGCCGTGCTCGGCCTTGCTCGGGTAGAAGCTCGGCGAGATGTAGGCCTGCGGGCCCTGGAACACGACCAGCGCGTCGACATCGGCGCGCGCCTCGCGCCACAGCGGGTTCGCGCGCGCCACGTGGGCGCGCAGGATGCCGGGGCCGCCGGCCGGGTCGGCATCGAGCACCCAGGGCACGCTGTTCGCGCTGAGCGCGCCGGCCGCGTCCTGCGTGATCAGCAGGCCGAGCGGGTGGGCGCGCAGCAGCGCGTGCAGCAGTTCGGGGCGCGATTCTTCGAAGTGGGAGGGCAGGTACATGGCGGGGGCTCCGAGCGTCGAATGATGCAGCATCTGGCGCCCACGGGCATCACGCCGAGGCCGCGATCACGCCGCCGCCAAGGCAGACCTCGCCGTCGTACAGCACCGCGGACTGGCCCGGCGTGACCGCCCACTGCGGCTGCTCGAAACGCAGCTCGAACGCGTGCCCGCCGCTGCCGGCGAAGGCGCAGCCGGCGTCGTGCTGGCGGTAGCGCGTCTTGGCCGCGAGGCCGCCGGGGGCCGGCGCGCGGCCCGCGACCCAGCTCGCGTCGTCCGCGCTGAGGCGCTGCGACAGCAGCCACGGGTGCTCGTGGCCCTGCACGACGTACAGCGTGTTGCTCGCCATGTCCTTGCGGGCCACGAACCACGGGGCATGATCGCCCGCGCCGCGCGCGGCGCCGCGTTCCTTCAGGCCGCCGATGCCGATGCCCTTGCGCTGGCCGAGCGTGTAGAAGCTCAGGCCCACGTGCTCGCCGATCGTGCGGCCGCGGTCGTCCCGGATCGGGCCCGGCGTGTTCGCGAGATACCGGTTCAGGAACTCGCGGAACGGCCGCTCGCCGATGAAGCAGATGCCGGTCGAATCCTTCTTCTTCGCATTCGGCAGCCCGATCTCGGCGGCGATGCGGCGCACCTCGGTCTTGGGCAGTTCGCCGACCGGGAACAGCGTCTTCGCGAGCTGCGCCTGCGTCAGGCGGTGCAGGAAGTAGCTCTGGTCCTTCAGCGGATCCAGGCCCTTCAGCAGCTGGAACGTGCCGCCGTGCTCGCGAACGCGGGCGCCATCGGCCACGTCAGCGGACGATTCGTCATCCGGGCCAGCGGCCATTCCGCTCGTGTTCGCCGGGTTCCGGCGAACACGAGCGTAATGGCCCGTGGCGATCTTCTCGGCGCCCAGGCGCAGCGCGTGGTCGAGGAAGGCCTTGAACTTGATCTCGGCATTGCACAGCACGTCGGGGTTCGGCGTGCGGCCGGCCTGGTACTCGCGCAGGAACTCGGCGAACACCCGGTCCTTGTAGTCGGCGGCGAAGTTGACGTGCTCGATCTCGATGCCCAGCACGTCGGCGACCGCGGCGGCGTCGACGAAGTCGATGTTCGACGAGCAGTATTCGCTGTCGTCGTCGTCTTCCCAGTTCTTCATGAAGATGCCGACGACCTCATGGCCCTGCTGCTTGAGCAGGTGTGCGCTGACGGCCGAGTCGACGCCGCCCGACAGGCCGACGACGACACGCTGGGGTTTCATCGCCGCAATTTTAGGTGTCGCCCCTGCGACGCGCGCGGGCAAGGGCTTGGCCCTAAGATTCGGGCGCCGCCCAGCGATGGGCGGCACACGTCTTCAGGGCGGGGCGAAATTCCCCACCGGCGGTAAATCACGCAAGTGATGAAGCCCGCGAGCGCTCTTCGTTTCCCGACGAAGAGGTCAGCAGATCTGGTGCGATGCCAGGGCCGACGGTCACAGTCCGGATGAAAGAAGATGTGCTCATGCCGTGCGACCACGCCGCCCCGCGGCGTGGCCGCATTGCGTTGGCGCGCCCTGAAATGTTTTTCGTGCTTTTCGCGAGGAGCGTTTCAACCATGTCTCGACACACTTCCCTTCCCCGCGGCCCGATGCCGCCGCGTCTGCGGATCGCCCTGGACGCCATCCGCCACGGCCGCGCCGTGATCCTGCTCGACGACGACGACCGCGAGAACGAGGGCGACCTCATCGTCGCGGCCGACCGGCTCACGGTGCCGATGATGGCGACGCTGATCCGCGAGTGCTCGGGCATCGTCTGCCTGTGCCTGCCCGACGAGCACCTGCAGCGGCTCGCGCTGCCGCCGATGGTCGCGAACAACGGCAGCCGCCACGGCACCGCGTTCACCGTGTCGATCGAGGCGCGCGACGGCGTGACCACCGGCGTCAGCGCCACCGACCGCGTGACGACGATCCGCACCGCGATCGCGCCCGGTGCGAGCGCCGCCGAACTCGTCAGCCCCGGCCACGTGTTCCCGCTGCGGGCCGCACCTGGCGGCGTGCTCGAGCGGCGCGGCCACACCGAAGGCGCGGTCGAGCTCGCGCGCCTGGCCGGTCTGCAGCCGGCCGCGGTGCTGTGCGAGCTGATGAATGAGGACGGCAGCATGATGCGCGGCGACGCGCTCGTCGCGTTCTCGCGCCGGCACGGCTACCCGATGCTGACGATCGCGGAACTGGTCGCGTACCGGCGCGACGCCGAACTCGCGACCGCGTGAGGCCGCGCGCCGCGGTTCAGCGCTTGATCTCGGGCGCGTAGACGCTCGGATCGGTCGTGATCGCGTCGAGCGGGACGCTGCGGCCGGCGAGGTAGTCCTCGACGCAGCCCAGCACATGCGGGCTGCGATGTCGCGGCCGACTGGCGCGCAGCTCGGGCAGCGTCATCCACAGCGTGCGGACGATGCCGACGTCGAGCTGGCGCGACGCGTCGGGCGCGCCGACCGTGCCGCCGAACGCGAAGCGCAGGAAGGTCACGTCTTCGCCCGTGGCGGGGCGCTGGAAGCGCGACAGGTACACGCCGATCAGGCGGTCCGGCGTGAACACGCACGCGGTCTCTTCGAGCACCTCGCGGACCACGGCCTGCTGCGGCGATTCCTCCGGGTCGAGGTGGCCCGCCGGGTTGTTCAGCTTCAGCCCTTCGGGCGTGTGTTCCTCGACCAGCAGGAACTCGCTCGCGCCATCGATCCGGCGTTCGATGATCGCGGCGACGGTGACGCTCGGTTTCCAACGCTCGGCCATGCGGCTGATGTTATCCGGCGACCCTTGACCCCGGTCATTGGTGCCGGGGCCTCAAGGTGCGGCAGAATCGGCCCAATTTCGACCTTCCGACAAAGAAGAGCCCGAGGAGGCACCCCATGCTGATAGGAGTTCCGCTGGAGACGGCGGCCGGTGAAACGCGCGTGGCCGCCACGCCCGAGACGGTGAAGAAGCTGAAGGCGCAGGGCCACACGATCCGCGTGCAATCGGGCGCGGGCGTCGCCGCCAGCATCACCGATGCCGCCTTCGAAGCCGCCGGGGCCGAGATCACCGACGCCATCGGCGCACTCGGCTGCGACCTGGTGCTGAAGGTGCGCGCACCGCTGCACAGCGAGCTGTCGCAGATGAAGACCGGCGCCAACCTGGTGGGCATGCTGAACCCGTTCGACAGCGACGGCCTGCACCGCCTGGCCGGCGCCGGCATCACCAGCTTCGCGCTCGAG
>JAYSLR010000404.1:0-3862 GCA_043725365.1 Rhizobacter sp.
GGTGTCGCGCAACGGTTCCGACCTGTTCGTGACGGCCGACTTCCCGCCCGCGATCAAGGTCGACGGCAAGGTCACGAAGGTCTCGCCGCAGCCGCTGACGAGTCAGCACACGCTGGCGCTGACGCGCTCGATGATGAACGACAAGCAGGCCGCGGAGTTCGAGCGCACCAAGGAATGCAATTTCGCGGTCGCCCCACACGGGATCGGGCGCTTTCGCGTCAACGCCTTTGTGCAACAGGGCAGCGTCGGCATGGTGATGCGCACGATCCCGCAGGTCATCCCGACGATCGACAGCATGAGCCTGCCGCAGGTGCTGAAGGACATCGCGGTGTCCAAGCGCGGGCTGGTGATTTTCGTCGGCGCCACCGGCTCGGGCAAGAGCACCTCGCTGGCGGCGATGGTCGACTACCGCAACGAGAACTCGTTCGGCCACATCATCACCATCGAGGACCCGATCGAATTCGTGCACACGCACAAGAACTGCATCGTCACCCAGCGCGAGGTCGGCATCGACACCGACGGCTGGGAGGCGGCGCTGAAGAACACGCTGCGCCAGGCGCCGGACGTGATCCTGATGGGCGAGATCCGTGACCGCGAGACGATGGAGCACGCGGTCGCGTTCGCCGAGACCGGCCACCTGTGCCTGGCGACCTTGCACGCGAACAGCGCGAACCAGGCGCTCGACCGGATCATCAACTTCTTCCCCGAAGAGCGGCGGTCGCAGCTGCTGATGGACCTGTCGCTGAACCTGAAGTCGCTGATCTCGCAGCGCCTGATGCCGCGCCAGGAAGGGCGCGGCCGTGTCGCCGCGGTCGAGGTGATGCTGAACTCGCCGCTGATCTCCGACCTGATCTTCAAGGGCGAGGTCGCCGAGATCAAGGAGATCATGAAGCGCTCGCGCGAGCTCGGCATGCAGACCTTCGATCAGGCGCTGTTCGACCTGTACGAGGGCCAGGCGATCACGCTCGAGGACGCGCTTCGCAACGCCGATTCGGTCAACGACCTGCGGCTGCAGATCAAGCTGCACAGCCACCGCGCGCGCAGCAGTGACCTGTCGGCCGGCACCGAACACCTGACGATCGTATAGTCCGCTCCATCCCCTTCCGGCGGCCTCCTCGGAGGCCGCTTTGCATTTCAGATCAGTTGTTCCAAGGAGTTTTTCCGCGATGAACTCGAAGACCTACGAACCCACGCCGGCGCGCCGCGTCGCCTTTCTCGGCCTGGGCGTCATGGGCGATCCGATGGCCGGCCACCTCGCTGCCGCCGGCCACCGGGTCACGGTCTACAACCGAAGTCCGGCCAAGGCCGCGCAATGGGTCGCCGCGCATGGCCACGCCAGCGCAGCCACGCCGCGCGAGGCGGCCGCCGACGCCGACATCGTGTTCGCCTGCGTCGGCAACGACGCCGACCTGCGCTCGGTCGTGCTGGGCGAGCACGGCGCGTTCGCGGGCATGAGGCCGGGCGCGATCTTCGTCGACCACACCACCGCATCGGCCGAGGTCGCGCGCGAGCTCGCCGCCGCGGCGCTGCCGCTGGGCCTGCAGTTCATCGATGCGCCGGTCTCGGGCGGCAACCTCGGCGCGATCAACGGTGCACTGACGGTGATGTGCGGCGGTGACGCCGCCGCCTTCGCCGCGATGCAGCCGGTCGCGATGGCGTTCTCGAAGGCGGTGACGTTGCTCGGCGCGAGCGGTGCTGGCCAGCTCGCGAAGATGGTGAACCAGATTGCGATCGCCGGGCTCGTGCAGGGCCTGGCCGAGGCGATCGCGTTCGGCGAACGGGCGGGCCTGGACATGGAGGCCGTGCTCGCGGTGATCGGCAAGGGCGCGGCCCAGAGCTGGCAGATGGACAACCGCGGCCCGACGATGATTGCCGACCAGTTCGACTTCGGCTTCGCCGTCGACTGGATGCGCAAGGACCTCGGCATCGCGCTCGACGAGGCCAGGCGCAACGGTGCGCGCCTGCCGGTGACGGCGCTGGTCGACCAGTTCTACGCCGACATCCAGGCGCAGGGCGGCAACCGCCTCGACACCTCGAGCCTGTTGCGCAGGCTGCGCTGACGCGCGCCGGTCAGGGCTTGGCGGCGGGCGCCGAAGCCGGCCTGGGCTGCAGATCGGCGAGTTCGGCCTCGGTGACGATCTCGAACACCTTGACGACCTTGACCACGCCGCTGACGCCGCGGGCGATGTTGGCGGCGCGGTTCGCCTCGCGCTCGGTCACACGGCCCATCAGGTAGACGACGCCGCGTTCGGTGACGACCTTGAACGCGTTGACCTGCAGGTCCTTCGCGTCGACGAAGCTGGCCTTGACCTTGCCGGTCAGCAGCGTGTCGCTCGAACGGTCGCCGAACGACGCGGCGGTGCCGATCGCAATCTCGTTGACGACCGAGCGCACGCTCTCGATCGCGCCGACGGCGCGTTCGACCGCACCCTTGTCGGCCTCGTTCGTCACGGTGCCGGTCAGCAGCACGACGTGGTTGTAGCTGGTCACGCTGACGCTGCCGCGGTCGCCGATGGTGTCGTTGACGCGCTTGATGCCCTTCACCTCGATCGTCTGGTCGTCGATCTGCGCGCCCGAGGTGCGGCGGTCGATCGCGAGCATCGAGCCGCCGACCATCGCGCCGCCGAGCAGCAGCGGCGCGCAGGCGCCGAGGGTGGTCGTGGCAACGACGAGCGCAGCCAGCAGCGCGGTCAGGCGAATCGAGGGTTTGGTCATGGTCATGTGTTTTCCTGTTCGCCCAGCAGTTGCAGGTCGACCGCATCGCACAGGCAGTGCAGCGTCAGCAGATGCACCTCCTGAATGCGGGCGGTGCGCTCGTGCGGGACGCAGATGAGGACATCGGTTTCGGTCAGCAGCTCGCGGACCTTGCCGCCCTTGTGGCCGGTCAGCGCGATCACGACCATCTCCTTCGCGCGCGCCGCTTCGATGGCGGCGACCACGTTCGAGGAGTTGCCGCTGGTGCTGATCGCGAGCAGCACGTCCCCGGGTGCGCCGAGCGCCTGGACCTGCTTGGAGAAGATCGAGTTGAAGTCGTAGTCGTTGCCGATCGCGGTCAGGATCGAGCTGTCGGTCGTCAGCGCGATCGCAGCCAGCCCGGGACGCTCGCGCTCGAAGCGACCGACGAACTCGGCCGCGAAATGCTGGGCGTCGGCGGCCGAGCCGCCATTGCCGCAGGCCAGCACCTTGCCGCCCGCGGTGATGCAGCCGACCAGCGCGCTGACCGCGTCGGCGATCGGCTTGGCGAGCACCTCGGCGGCCGCGTATTTCAGGTCGGCGCTGTCGAAGAACTGCTGTTGGATGCGTTGTTCAAGCATGGGCACGGATCATATGACACCGATGCACCATGCCGGTTCCGTCGGCGACCGGGATGCCGGCGCAAATGAATCAGGATGCGTCGAACGCGGCCCGCAGCCACTCGATGCGCTCGCCGTCGATCGCGACCACGTCGAAGCGGCAGGCCGGCAAGGTGCGCTGCGTGCGCAGGAAGTGCTGCGCCGCGACCACCAGGCTGCGCTGCTTGGTCGCCCCCACGCTGGCCGCCGCGCCGCCATGGGCCAGTCCGCGGCGCGCGCGCACCTCGACGAACACCAGCGTGCCGTCGCGTTCGCGCAGGATCAGGTCGATCTCGCCGCCGCGCGCGTTCGGCCCGCGCGCGACCCGATAATTGCGCTGCACCAGGGTCAGGCCCTGGGCCAGCAGGTGCGCGAGGGCGCGGGCCTCGCCGGCATCGCCACTCTCTTTCGTCGTCGCCTTTGTTGTTGTCGGAACCTTCGTGACCACACCCGTCGCCTCGTGGATGCTGCAAGCCGCCGCGAGCGCCGCCGGCGCACAGCACTATCCGCTTGGGGCACTGTACGTGGTC
>JAYSLR010000405.1:0-2133 GCA_043725365.1 Rhizobacter sp.
GCCGGCGATCCCACCGACGGCGCGGCGGGGCCGCAAGCGCCGTTCGATGGCCAGGCCGCCGGCGCTGGATCGCGCGTCGTGCGCACGGCGAGCGGCGAACGCCTGCAGTTGTCCGCGCGCCAGTCGCAGGTGCTCGACTGGATACTGGCCGGCCAGTCGAACCGCGAGATCGCCGAAATCGCGCACCTCAGCGAAGGCACGGTGAAGAACCACGTTTCAACCCTGCTGCTACTGTTTGGCGTGCGCTCGCGCGCCCAGCTCATCAGCCAGCAGCGTTGAGAGTCCGGTCGTGACGCCGGCCGCCGCCGCGCCCGACCCGGACATCGCGCGGCGCGTGCTGCGTGAACAGGTGGCCGCGCTGTACGCCAACACCTGGAGTTCGACGCTCGCCGGAACGCTGCTGGCGTGGGCCATCTGCGCCGTCTTCTACTGGCAGCTGCGCGATCCGATGGCGCTGCTGTGGCTGGCCTTGAACAGCCTGCAGCTGCTGCGGTACCCGCTGTCTGCCGGTTATCACCGGGATCCCCTGGCCGCCGGGCGCAGCAGCTTCTGGGCGCGCCGGCATTGCCGCGAACTGCTGATCTACAGCAGCATCTGGGGTCTGGCCCCGTGGTTTTTCATGCCCGCCGGCAACCTGCCGATGACGGCGCTGATGGTGCTGCTGATCCTCGGCCTGGCCAGCGGCGGCGTGCCGGCCGTGGCGCCACGCTGGGCTTCGGTGCTGAGTTTTGTCGTGCCGATGATGCTCGGCCTGATCTCGGCGCTGCTGTGGCATGCCGATGCCGTGCATCTCTTCCTTGCGGCGTCGATCACCATCTACCTTGGCGCCACCTTGTACTTCGCGCGCCAGCAACACAGGCTGCTTGCAATGGCGCTCACCATGCGCTTCGAGAAGGAGGCGCTGGCGGAACAGCTGGCGCGGCAGATGACCGCCACGCAGCGTCTGAGCGAAGAGAAAACGCGCTTTCTGGCCGCCGCGAGCCACGACCTGCGCCAGCCGCTGCACGCGATCGCACTGTTCGGCGCGGTGCTCGAAAAGGATGTGCAGGGCCGCCCCGAACACAGCCATGCGCAACGCCTGCTGCGCGCCGTACACGCGCTGGGCACTTCGCTCGACACCATGCTGGACGTATCGCGCCTCGATGCCGGCGTGATCGTGCCGGAAATGCGCGCCGTGCCGCTCAACCCGATATTCCAGGCGCTGAACCAGATGTTCGCAGCGCGCGCGGAAGAAAAAGGTCTGCAACTGCGCCTGCGCGCGAGCCCCTTGTGGGTGTTCACGGATGCGCAGCTGCTGCAGCGCCTGCTGGCGAACCTGCTCGAAAACGCCGTCAAATACACCATCCAGGGCGGAGTACTGGTGGTGGCGCGTTCGCGCGGCGATATGGTGTGGATCGACGTGCGCGACACCGGCATCGGTATCGCGCCGGCGCAGGTGGAACGTATCTTCGACGAGTTCTACCAGATCGACAACCCGGGGCGCGACCGCGCGCAGGGGCTCGGCATCGGCTTGGCCATCGTGCGACGCCTGTCCACGCTGCTCAGCCATGCGGTGCAGATCGTGTCGAGCCCGGGGCGTGGCAGCCGCTTCCGTGTGTCCTTGCCGATGGCCGCGCCCCAGACGCCGACACAGGTGACAGGGGCGGTGCTGGCTCCGCAGGCGACGCCGCTGCCCCGGCGCGTGTTGCTGATCGACGATGAGACCGACGTCGGCGACGCCATGGCGGCGCTGCTCGGTCCGCTGGGTGTCCTGCTGCAGGTGGTGCCCGACGAAGTGCTCGCCGCAGCCGCGTTTGTGCGCGCGGCGCACGATGCCGCTCCGTTTGACGCGCTCATTTGCGACTACCGGCTCGGCGGCGGCGCGGACGGCCTGGAGGTAGGCCAACGCATGCTGGAGCGCTTCGATCCGGCGTTGCCACTGCTGCTGGTCACCGGCGAAACCGCGCCCGAGCGCCTGCGGCGCGTGCGTGACTCGGGCGTGCCGGTATTGTTCAAGCCGGTGGCGGCCCATACCCTGCTGGCCGGTTTGGCGGCGCTGCGGCGAACGGATTGAGCCGACAGGCCTTCGATCGACCGCGCGCGGGGTGTCGGCCGCGCGGGTCGGCCCGCTGTTTCCGACCGGCCATGACCTTC
>JAYSLR010000406.1:0-7211 GCA_043725365.1 Rhizobacter sp.
CCATGCCGGTGTGCGGCACATGCCGATGCGCGGCGCATCGACGTCGGGCAACGCCAGCAGTCGCCGGTCGCCGGTCAGCACGGCGCCCAGCAGTGCCACGTCGAGCACGCAGCGGCCAAAGCCGCCGACGGCGTCCAGCGTGTCGGACAGACTCTTCACGCCCGCGCGTGGCACCCGACCCGTGGTCGGCTTGTAGCCGACGACGCCGCAGTACGCCGCCGGCCGGATGATCGAGCCGGCCGTCTGCGTTCCCAGCGCCAACGGCAGCATGCAGTCGGCCACGGCAGCAGCCGACCCGCTCGACGACCCACCGGGCGTGTGAGCAAGATGGCGGGGATTGCGCGTCGGCCCGGGGTGGAAGTAGGCGAACTCGGTCGTCACCGTCTTGCCCATCACCACGGCGCCGGCTTCGCGGCACAGCGCAACGGCGGCGGCGTCGGCGGCGGGCCGATGGCCGGCGTAGAGGGGCGAGCCGTAGGCTGTCGGCAGGTCGAAGGTATCGAACAGGTCCTTCACGCCGAGCGGCAGGCCGTGCAGGGGCCCGCGCACGGCGCCCGCGTCGAGCGCCCGCGCCTGGGCCAGCGCCGCGTCGGGATCCAGATGGGCGAAGGCGCGCACCTCGCCGTCGCATTCGGCCGTGCGGTCCAGACAGGCGCGCGTCAGGTCTTCGGCGCTCAGCTCGCGGCGCGCCAGCAGCGCCGCCGCCTGCCACGCCGTGAGCGTATGCGATGGGTGCCGCGAGAGGCGACGGGGTCGAGCGGGAACATGCTGCCCCTTCATCGCTGCGAAGGCGGCCGAAGCAGCATCCGGGTGACCTCCTCGGGGAGCGAACGCGGCACGCTCTGCCGGCGCGGCATGCCGCGCACGAACGGCAGCAGCTGCAAGCGCGCGACACCGAGGACGCGGCGCAACTCGGTCACCGGTTCGGCGTGTTCGTCGACACGCAGGTCGACGCTGGCATAGGCTTCCTCGCCGACGATCTTCAGCGCTGCCGACTGCTTGCCGCGGAAGTCGCCACCGGCTGCGTCGCCGGCCTCGAGCGCGGCCATCAGCCGTTCGGCCAGGTCGGCCGCCGGGTCGTGCTGCCAGGCCGCGTGCATCGCCTGCAGCGTGGCCTCGCCGGCGAGCATGTTGCCCTGGATCGCGAAGTCGGCGCCGACGATCTGCCCCTGCCACGCCGTGCAGCCCGTGCCGGTCCACGCCACACCCGGCCCGGCGCGGCCGATGACGCCGATCTGGCGCAACGCGGCGTCGGTGTCGGCCGCCAGCACAGCGTCCAGCGCCTGCTGTGCGCCGATGCCGCCGCGAAGCGACTCCAGGACGCCGAGCGCCAGGTACGGGTTCACCCATGACTGCGTCGACACCGCGCCGACACCCGCCACGAGGTAGGGGCACATCGAGCCGACGGCCGGCACTGCACTGGCGACGGCCACGCCGAGCTCACCGCTGCGCTCGCAGCGCGCAACGATGGAGAAGGTGTTCAGTTCCAGAATGCTCAGACGCCCAGCCGGTCGATGATGCGCGCCTGCGCTCCGGGCTCGTCGGTGCGGCCCTGTTCGCCGAGTTCGCCGCGCTCGAGCACGGCGTAGCGGTCGGCCGTCTTCAGCGCGAACGCCACGTTCTGCTCGACGATGAGCATCGCGATCTGAGCTGTGCGGCGCTCGGCCTGGAGCACGCCGGAGATGCGCTCGATCACCGACGGCTGCAGTCCCTCGGTGATCTCGTCGAGCAGCAGCAGGCGCGGCCTGGCCATCAGCGCGCGGCCCAGGATCAGCATCTTCTGCTCGCCGCCCGAGAGCGTGCCGGCCTTCTGCCGCAGTCGCTGGGCGATGAACGGGAAGTAGCCGGCGATGCGCTCGATGCCGTCGCGCAGGCGCTGGCGGTCGGGCACCGCGACGCGCAGGTTCTCCTCGATGCTCAGGTCCTGGAACACCGCCTGCTCCTGCGGCGCGTAGGCGATGCCGCGCTCGGCCAGCCGGTGCGGCTCACCTGCGCAAAGAACCTGGCCGTCGACGGCGACCGTGCCGCCTTGGCGCGGCAGGAAACCCATGATGCCCTTCAGCAGGGTCGACTTGCCCATGCCGTTCTTGCCCAGCAGCGCCAGCGCCTCGCCGCGCCCGATGGCCAGCGTGACTCCGCGGATCACCGTGGCCTCGCCGTAGCCGCAGCGCAGGGCATCGAGCGCGAGCACGGTCATGCCGGGCTTTCGGCCGCATGCGGCAGGGCGGCCGCGCCGGCATAGATGTCGCGGACGAGCGTCGAGTGAACGACCTCGTCGACCGAGCCATCCAGCACGATCTCGCCCTGGTGCAGCACGATGACCCGCGAGCTGATCTCGCAGACGAAGTCGAGGTCGTGCTCGATCAGCACCACGCACATCTGGTGCTCGGCGGCCAGCCGCACCAGCGTGTCACCGATCTGCGTGCGCTCGGGTTTGCTCAGGCCCGCGGTGGGCTCGTCGAGCAGCAGGATGTTCGGCTCGAGCGCCAGCACCATCGCGAGCTCCAGGGCCTGCTTCTGGCCGTGCGACAGCACGCGGCAGGGCGTGGCCAGCAGGCGGTCGAGCCCGGTGGTCTGGACGATGGCCATGGCCGCTGCCGGCAGCGCCACGCGGTCGCTGCGCTGCCACAGCCGTGGCCGGTCGAGCCGCGTGCGCGCGACCGCGAGCGCGTCCAGCACCGTCAGGCCGTCGAAGACGTTGGCGGTCTGGAACTTGCGCCCGATGCCGAGTCGCACGCACTCGAACGGCGGCAGGCGACCGATGTCGTGGTCGTTCAGCGTGATCGTGCCCGACGAACGCTCGCGGCCGTCGCAGATGCAGCGCCTCAGCGTCGTCTTGCCGGCGCCGTTGGGGCCCACGAGCGACAGCAGTTCGCCGTGATGGGCGTCGAAGCTGACGTTGCGCAGCACCGCCAGGCTGCCGAAGTGCTTGGCCACCGCATGAACGTGCAGTGCGAGTTGGCCGCGCGAGGCCAGCCCGACCAGCGGCTGCGGCTCGGCGCCGACCAGTTGCCCGGCAGGGGCGGTTGGCGCGTCGCGCCCGCGCCGCAACCGACCCACCAGCGCCGGCAGCAACCCCTTGGGCATGACGACGATGACGAACACGAAGGCCACCCCGAGCACCAGCTTCCAGACGAAAGGCAGGTCGCCGCTGAGGTAGGCCGAACCGAGATCGATGAAGAGCGTGCCGAAGACCGGCCCGAGCACCGTGCCGCGGCCGCCCAGGGCGACCCAGATCACGAGCTCGGTGCCGAACTGGAAGCCGGCCATCTCCGGCGCGACGACCATGCCGTACGCGGCATACAGGAAGCCCGCCAGCGCGCACACGCCCGAAAGGCCGACCAGCAGCAGCGTTTTCAGTCGCGACGTGTTCAGCCCCAGATAGTCGCAACGGGCCTCGTTCTCGCGCACGGCGCCGATCAGGCGGCCGACGTCGCTGCGCACGAAGCGCAGCGCCGCCAGCGTCGTCAGCAGCAGCAGTCCACCGCTCAGCCAGAGCCAGGTGGAGGTCTCGATGTCGATGCTCTCGAAGCCGGACAGGCCGCTGCTCGACCCGGTGAAGTTGCCGCCGGAGAAGATGATCTGCGTCGCGACGATGGGCAGCACCAGCGACACCACCGACGCGTACAACGGCGTCGCACCCGGGTAAAATGACAGCCAGCCGACCAGCGCCGCCACCGCCATGCTGGCCGCCATGCCGCCCAGCAGCGCCAGCAAGGCCGTGCCGGCCGAGAAGCCGGCGTGCGTGAACACCAGTCCGGCCGAGTAGGCGCCGATGCCGAAGAAGGTGGCCTGGCCGAAGGTGAGGATGCCGGCGTAGCCCCAGAGCAGGTCGACCGTGATCGCCACCACCGCGTAGAGGCAGGAGCGCACCAGCGTGTTCTGCGCGAACTGCGGCAAGAGCCAGGGCGCCGCCACCAGCAGCGCGATGGCCGCCGCGAGCAGCGCGGCGTACTGCCGGTTCGGCCGCCTCACCATCGCGTCAGCCACGGGCGAAGCCGCCGGGCCGGATGCGCAGCACCAGCGCACCCAGCACGACGATCGTCAGCGCGCCCAGCACCGGGCTGCCGAAAACGCTGACCAACACCTGGGCGCCGCCCAGCAGCAGGCAGGCCGCCGCAAGGCTCAACAGCGAGGTGCCCGAGATCATCGCCAGCATGAAGGCGTTGGTCAGCCAGGGCACGCCCATGTTCGGGTCGACGCTCGACAGCGGCGTGATCAGTGCGCCGGCCAGGCAAGCCAGGCCGGCGCCGAAAGCGAAGGTGGACAGGCGCACCCGCTCGCTGTTGACTCCCAGGCCGCGCGCCAGTGTCTCGTTCATCGTCACGGCACGCGTGATCAGCCCGAGGCGCGTGCCGTTCAGCACGCCGGCAATGCCCGCCGCCACCGCCAGCGCCAGGCCGATGAGCGCCAGCCGATAGACCGAGTACTCGGTGCCGAGAAGCTGTACCGTGCCCGACAGCGGGCTCTCCGCGAACTGCACGCCGCGACCGAAGGCCAGCGTGATGAGCTGCCCGATCACGATGCCCAGACCCCATGTCGCGAGGATGGCGTCCAGCGGCCGCGTGTGCAGCGGCCGCACGATGAAGCGCTCGACGAGCGCGCCACAGGCGATGCCGATCGCGAAGGCGACGGGGCCACCGGCCCACGGGCTCCAGCCCCAGTGGGTGACGAGCAGCGGCGCGTAGCCGCCCAGCGTGAGGAACCCGCCGTGCGCGAAATTGATGATCTTCATGACGCCGAAGATCAGCAGCAGACCGCACGACACGATGAACAGGATCGCCGCGGTGCTCAGGATGTCCAGCAGCAGCGACATGCGGGGCTCGGGAAGGAAACTGGCGCGGAGCGGCCGTGACGGGCCGCTCCGGGTCCGGACCTCAGGGGTGCGTGAGGCTCACTTCAGGTTCGGGCACTGCGCGCCCGGATCCACATCCTTGAAGCTTTCGAGCAGCTTGATGCTGCCGTCTTTCTGCACCTGGCCCAGATACATCGTCAGCGGCGCGTGACGCTGCTTGTTCATCTGAATCGTGCCGCGCGGGCCCTCGGTCTTCACGGTAGCGAGCGCCGCCACCACCTTTTCGGCGTCGGTCGAGCCGGCTTTCTCGACGGCAGCCTTGTACAGATAGACCGCTTCGTACTGCGGCACCGAGAGGTCATTCGGAGTCTTCAGCTTGTCGCCGAACTTCTTCTGCATCGCGGCCATGAACGCCTTGTTCTTCGGGCTGTCGATGTTTGTTAGGTAGGAACCCGAGATGACGATTCCTTCGGCGTCGGCGCCCATGTCCTTGGCCGTGCCTTCGTCGACCGCGAGGTTGCCGTAAGGCAGCGTGATGCCCGCCGCGCGCAGCTGCTTGGTCAGCGTGACGTTCGGCGCGCCGCCGGCCGTGGACGTGATGATCGCGTCGGGCTTGGCGGTCTTCAGCTTGTTGATCACCGCCGTCCAGTCGGAGCCGTCCATCGGCAGGTATTCCTCGCCGACGACCTTGCCGCCCTTCTTGCCGATGTAGGTCTTCGTGAACTCCAGCATGCCGCGGCCGAACGCATAGTCGCTGCCGACCAGGAAAAAGTTCTTCGCCTTGTTGGTCTTCATGAAGTAGTCGACGATGGGCGCGACCTGCTGGTCGGGCACCCAGGCGTTGACATACATGTACTTGTTGCAGGAGCGGCCCTCGTAGAACGAGGTGTAGATATAGGGCGTCTTGCCGCGTGTGACGATGGGCAGGCCGGCATTACGCGCGGCGCTGGTTTCCATCGAGATCAGCACGTTGACCTTCTTCTGAAAGATCAGCGAGTCGAAGGCCTTCTGCGCTCCGGCGGCACCGCTGGCGTCGTCGGCGACTTCGAGCTCGAGCATGCGGCCGAGTACGCCGCCCTTGGCGTTGATCTCTTCGACGGCGAGTTCGGCTGCCTGCACCACGGACGGCGCGACGACGCTGTTGGCGCCGCTGAGGCCGACCGGCACGCCGATCTTGATCGGGTCGGCGGCGAGCGCCTGCAATGCCGCGAAACCCGCTGCTGCGGCCACTGCCCGCCGCGTCCACTTGCTTGTGTTCATGAAAACCTCCGCTGGATTGTCAAAGAAAAGGAAACCCTGCGCCGTCATGCATAGGCGTCCGGGCGGCGATCCCGGAGAACCTGGTTGAAATCGTTCCAGCGGCGTGCGCGCCGGGCCTCTGCGAGATCCAGGTCGGCGTAGAGGATCTGCTCGTCGCTCGCCGATGCCGGACCGGCGACCGGCCAGCCCGTGTGGCTCACGATCAGGCTCTGGCCGATGAAGTGCTGACCGCGCTCGGTGCCGACGCGGTCGGCCGCGGCGATGCAGATCGAGTTGGTATGCGCCGCAGCCATGGTCAGGATGTTGGCCATGGCCTCGCGCTGCGGATCCTGGCCGGGAATGGGCACCCAGTTGGTCGGCACGCACACGAGCTCGGCGCCTTTCAGCGCCACCGCGCGGTAGAACTCGGGAAACCAGCCGTCGTAGCAAATGCCCACGCCCAGCGTGCCGTGTTCGGTGGCGAAGACCGGGAAGCCGAGGTCGCCGGGGCTGAAGAACAGGTTCTCGTCCCCCCACAGATGGACCTTTCGGAACAGGCCGACGCGTCCGCGGGGGCCGAGCACCGCGGCGGCGTTGAACAGCCGGACGCCGGCGCGTTCGGCGAAGCCTGCGACGACGTACACCCCAAGCCCCTGCGCCAGCGCCGCCCAGCGCGTGGTGCTGTCGCCATCGTCATAGCCGTCGGCCAGCGCCAGCGCTTCGGCGCGGCTCTCGAAGACATAGCCCGAACTGCAGAGCTCCGGCAGCACGATGACGTTTGCGCCGCCGGCAGCGGCGCGTTCGATGAAGTCGGCGCTGCGCGCGAGGTTCTCCGCCTTGCTCCCGATCTCGGCGCCATCTGGCAGCAGGCCACGCGAACCGGAGCCACGGCAGGGCGATCGGCGGCAGCGCTCATTCCTTCACCTGAGTTGAACGGGACGAAATCAGTTCGCAAGTCATATGCCAGGCGGCCCGCCTCTAGAACGTCGGCGGCGTGTTGACCCAGAGCACGCGCGTCACGTGCGGGCCCGGGTTGCGGTAGGTGTGCGCGACGTTCGACGGGAACGAGAACGAGTCGCCGGCCTGCAGCTCGTGCGTCGTGTCGCCAATGCCGAGCACCAGCGCGCCCTCGAGCACATACCCCACCTCGTCGCCCTCGTGGAGCATCGGGCCCATG
>JAYSLR010000407.1:0-3740 GCA_043725365.1 Rhizobacter sp.
CTCGACGAGTGCGGCCAGTCCCGGTGCGAGGTAGCCGTCGTCGTTGGCGATGAGGATGCGCATGCGCCGATTGTAGGGAGTCGTCTCCGAGGCGACGCGGGCGGCGCGCCCCGCTGCGTATCATCGATCGCAGCCGCGCCGAGACCGCGCGATGGCGCTGAACAGGAGACTGACCCATGCATGCGTGGCTTTGCGAGAACCCGGTCGGCGTCGAGGCGCTGCAATGGAAGGAACTGCCGACGCCGGCGCCGAAGGCCGGCGAGGTGCTGATCGCCATCCGCGCCGCCAGCCTCAACTTTCCCGACCTGCTGACGGTGCAGAACAAGTACCAGTTCAAGCCGCCCTTGCCTTTCGTGCCGGGATCGGAATACGCCGGCGTCGTCGAGGCGGTGGGCGAAGGCGTCAAGCATCTCAAGGTAGGCGATGCGGTCGCCGCCATCGGCTCGAGCGGCGGCTTCGCCACGCACGCTCTCGTCAATGCGGCCGGTGTCATGCCCTTGCCGCCCGGCTTCGCCTTCGACGACGCCTCGGCCTTCGTCATGACCTACGGCACGACGCATCACGCGCTGCTCGACCGGGCCCAGATGAAGGCGGGCGAGACCCTGCTCGTGCTCGGCGCGGCGGGTGGCGTCGGCACGGCGGCGATCCAGATCGGCAAGGTCGTCGGCGCGCGCGTCATCGCGGCGGCGTCGAGCGACGAGAAGTGCGCATTCTGCAAGGAGCTCGGCGCCGACGCGACGATCAACTACGGCACCGGCAACATCCGCGACGAATTGAAGAAGCTCACCGATGGCAAGGGTCCCGACGTGGTCTACGACCCGGTCGGTGGCGACTTGGCCGAGCCGGTCTTTCGATCGATTGCGTGGCGCGGTCGCTACCTGGTGGTCGGCTTCGCGCAGGGCGGCATCCCTGCCCTGCCGCTCAACCTGGCCTTGCTCAAGGGTGCGTCGATCGTCGGCGTGTTCTGGGGCGACTTCGCGCGCCGCGAGCCGACGGCCAACGCCGCGGCCCTGGCCGAGCTGGCGCGCTGGTATGGCGAAGGCAAGATCAAGCCCGTGATCGACCAGCGACTGCCGATGCACGAGCTGCCGGCCGCCTATGCGCGCATGGGACGCCGCAAGGTGCGCGGCAAGCTGGTCATGACGAATCCCTAGGTACGCCTCTTGCCGAGGAGCATCTCATGACGATCGTTGGTCTGCCGTGGTGGGCGCTGGCGGTCATCGTCATTGCGGCGATCGCCGGATCGATGGCCGGTCGATCGATGGGCCGCGCCAGGGCGCACCGCAAGGCGGCCGAGGAGCTCGCCAAGCGGGCGGATGCGGACCACGAGGGGGCCCGGACGCGACACGAAGGCGGCCCGTGAGGGACACGCCCGAGCCTTCCAGAACGCGCGGCCATGAGCTACCCTGATGCCCTCGAGTATTCCGCGGCGGAGCGAAGGGGAAACGCGATGGCGGCTGCAAAGAAGGATGCGAAGAAAGCGCCAACGAAGAAGGCCCCGAGGAAGGCACCGGCAAAAGGAGCCACAAAGGAAGCCGCGAAGAAGAAGCTCACTGACTACCCAGGGCCGTTCCCACACCCGTGAGTGATAAGCCGACCCGGCTGCGATGATCACTTCGCCTGCGAGATTCAGCTCGGCGGGCGACGACTAGGAAGACGCGATGGCAACCGCAAAGAAGGATGCGAAGAAGGCGCCGGCAAAGGCCGCGCCGGCTAAGAGGTCGCCCAAAGAGGCACCAGCAAAGCAAGAGAAGCGCACGGACTATCCCGGGCCCTCGCCGCGGTGAGCGACAAACCGTCCGTCTACGATGATCTGAGGGCCGTCTCTGCTCGAATCAGTGAGCAGGTTCGAACGGTCTCCTTTGGATGTCTGGCGTTCGCGTGGCTGTTCTTGGCAAAGAGCAAGGACATGCCAGCGTTTGCGAATGCACCGAGTACCCCACTGCTACTCGTGATCGCCTGTCTGGCGCTTCTTGCGCTGGTTCTTGACTACATGCAGGCTGCAATCTCCTACCGTCTAAGCATTCAGGCACTCGAGCGAGTGGAAGGCGACGATCCGGGGGTCAGAGCGTACGACCCGGAGAGCTTCCTCTATCGCGGGCGCTCATGGACCTTCACGGCCAAGCAGGTGACCGCTGTATGTGCGGCGCTCCTGCTGATCTTCACGCTGGCACGCGCCGCCCTGACATGACAATCTTGGTGGGCGAGCTGCAGTTGGACTTCGGGAGACACAATGCAAATCGACTCGCTCTACGACGTGCAATGGTGGATGTGGCTGCTGTCCTTGCTCGTCCTTATGACCATCGGTTGGGTCGTCGGCCGGTCTCTCGTACGAGACAGGGACCGTGAAGAGGCCAAGAGGCCCGCAAGATGGCGCAGATCACGGAGGCCGTGAGGGCCGGTATCGTGGCCTCACGGGAGCGATAGAGGCCGCTCCGTATTGCGCGGGGGTCGCCGGAGAATCCTGCGGAGGGCAAGCAAGGCGCTCGAAGCGGCGGCCTTCGCGGGGTTTCTTCCGGGTGTCTCGCACTCGCGCGAGCGCTATACCGGCCGCCAATTCAAATCCGTGGCGCTGCAACCGCCAGCGAGGGCACAAGCGGAACGTTCTGCAAGAAGCTGAAAGGGGTCATGCGACCGAGGGAAAACTGTCTGTCGCCCACGGCACTTCGGTCCGTGTAGACACTCCCTACGTAGATGCCTACCGCCTTCATCTCTTGCTCAAGGTCCGCAAAAACGGGCGCGCCGCTCATTGACGGCGCGCAGGCCGAATCCAGCAAGGACTCGTGCAAGAACTCCGCATTGCCTTGGGAAGCGAGGTGCCTCACTAACGTGACCGGCACAGGAGCCGCTTCCCCGTAGGCGCTGTACCCATGAGGAAAACCAATGACATAGAGGGTTTCACCTGGCAACGCCGGCGCCAACGCAAAGCGCTCTATGTCGATAACCTGCGTCGAAGCGGGTGTGAAGTCTGCAGGCAATTCGATTCGCACCATGTCGTGCCACTGCGGTAGGAATATGCCAATCGAGTTCAGCGCACAGTTCTCAACGTGCTGCTCGTCTTGCTCCCACAGCGGCTGACCGTTGACGCCTACACCTTCCCGGTACAGAGGAAGGTCGAGTGTGCGAACGCCGCCCATAAACTCCAGCCGATGCGCTCCACGAATCTCCTCCTGTCAATCAAATGTGTAAACCGGGATCGCCCTACGACTCGGTAGGCCCCTCTCCGGGGTTGGGTTCTGACGGTCCTGAACCCCCGTAACGACGTGCCAACAAGTGTAGAGAAAATGGCGTTCGCCGTCCTTCACAAAGAAGCCCGTAGCTGGCGCAACGGGCCGGCCAACTGCATCCAGACACTCAAGGCGAACAGCCAGATCACCGGCTCGTTCATGCTGCTGGCGCAACGTCAGCGGCTTGGGCTGCGTCGGAACCACGTCAGAGACGACCACCGCCGTCCGCTTCCCCATCCGAGGGATCGTGCCGATGTCCAGCGTTAGGTTCTTTGCAGGATCCGGTGGAATTTCGGTCAAGTCAGCCGCGTTTGAAGGAGCCAAGCCATGCACCCACACCGTGCACCCACACCGGCCGGAAAGCCGTGCCAATACTGGGTCTTAGAAAGTGGGGTGGCTGATGGGGCTCGAACCCACGACAACAGGAATCACAATCCTGGACTCTACCAACTGAGCTACAGCCACCACCGAGCTTTGAATTGTAGCAAGCGACCCTGCGCCGGACCCTCGCGC
>JAYSLR010000408.1:0-4965 GCA_043725365.1 Rhizobacter sp.
CAGGTCGTCGCCGAGCACCGGCGACTTCATCACGCCCTCGCGCGCGCGCATCCAGTTGAAGTTGCCCTTGACGGTGTTGATCTCGCCGTTGTGCGCGACCATCCGGTACGGGTGCGCGAGCGGCCACTCGGGGAAGGTGTTGGTCGAGAAACGCTGGTGCACCAGCGCCAGGGCCGAGACCACGCGCGGATCCTGCAGGTCCTTGTAGTACTTGCCGACCTGGTCGGCGAGGAGCAGGCCCTTGTAGATGACCGTGCGGCAACTCATGCTGGGCACGTAGTACTCGCGCGAATGCGTCAGCTTCAGCGCTTGGATCGCTGCCGACGCGGTCTTGCGGATCACGTAGAGCTTGCGCTCGAGCGCATCCGGCACGATCACGTCGGGGCCGCGGCCGATGAAGACCTGCCGCAGGATCGGCTCCTTGGCCCGCACCGTCGGCGACATCGGCATCTCGGCGTCGACAGGCACGTCGCGCCAGCCGAGCAGTACCTGCCCCTCGGCCCGCACCGCGCGCTCCAGTTCCTGCACGCACGCCAGCCGCGACGCGTGCTCCTTCGGCAGGAAGATCATGCCGACGCCGTATTCGCCGGGCGGCGGCAGTTCGATGCCCTGCACCGCCATCTCGGCACGGTAGTACTCGTCCGGAATCTGGATCAGGATGCCGGCGCCGTCGCCCATCAGCTTGTCGGCACCGACCGCGCCGCGGTGGTCGAGGTTCTCGAGGATCTTCAGACCCTGTTCGACGATGCTGTGTGCCTTCTGACCCTTGATGTGAGCGACGAAACCGACACCGCAGGCGTCGTGCTCCGCCTGCGGGCGATACAGGCCTTGCGCGTGCGCAGCAGCGCGTTCGGCGACGGAAGCGGAAGTCGGTGGCGTGACAGGGGCGTGGGGCATGACGCACTCCGGGCTAAAAACAACCGGGGAGGATACTGCAGTGCAGCATCGAGCTCAAATCAAACAAACGGGGTCAGACACCTATTTATCTATCCCCCACAATGGCTGATTATTAATAGGGGACAGATTACTGCGAAACTTTTCGTGGGCGCCCTGGAGCCGACGGCCGCGCCTTGCGGCGCGCTTGGCTGGCCGCCGTGGCCGCAAAGGCATCCGACCCGAGCACCCAGCCGTGCATCGCCGCATGCAAGATCACGGCCACCTGAGCTGCGTCAACCGGCTGCGCGGCGAATTGCCGGTAGGCGGCCTCGCGCTCGAACGGTGTATTGCCGAGCGCCCAATACACCGGGTGCGCCTGGGCGATCGGATCGCCCTTCCCTGCGAGATGATGCGCCGCGCTGCTGCGCGCGCCTGCGTCATCACCGCCATGCGCGGCTGGACGGCTTGGCTCGGCCAGACCCTCGACGAATCTCATGCACGCCAGGAAGTATGCGGTCGCTTCAATGGCGCTCGAACGGAACCGGCCCTCCCAGGGGGTACCGCTGCGACCGTGACGTTGATTGAAGAGCCGAACGAAGCGCCGCCCGACCGCCTGCATCATGCGCCCCAGGCCGGCTTCGTCGCCTGGGGTCGCGAGCAGGCGCACCTCGCTTCGCGAGAGACCGTACGCGTGGACAACGACACCCGCTTCGGTGGCACCGTCGCACAGGCTCGACAGGTAGCTGTCTCGGTCGTGTGCGTCGAGGAACACGTCCTGCCCGTTGTGACCGCGGTGGATGATCACGTGGGCCTGCCCGGGCAGCACGATGCGTCGCAGGCGGGCCAAAGGCAAGCCCCTCAGAGTTCGTGATCAAGCCCGCTGCGACCGGCGCCGAACAGGCGCGCGTGCTCGCGCAGCGCGAATCGGTCGGTCATGCCGGCAATGTAGTCGGCCGCCGCGCGGTGAATCGGCCGGCGCGTCGCATGTGGTGACGGCAGGTTCGTCGGGTCGCTCGAGTACGCGCCGAAGAGGTCTCGGACCACGCTGCGCGCCGCCTCGGTCGTCTGCACCACACGCGGATGCCGGTACAGCCCGGCACGCAGGAATGCCTTCACGGCGCGTGTCGTCTCGGCCGCTGCCGGGCTGCAGGCCACCAACGGCCCCGAGCGCCGCGCGTCGTCGGCGTCGGCAGGCATCCGCGCGTCGATGCGCCGGGCGCTGCTCTCGATCAAGTCCTGGATCTGCGTCGACAACAGCCGCCGCAGCACCTCGAACAGCAGCCTGCGCCCGCCGAGTCCGGGGAACGCAACGAGGGCCTCGCGATGGAACACGGCGAACGGTTCCAGCTCCAGCAACTGCTCCCAGGCCAGCAGCCCGGAGCGCACACCGTCGTCGATGTCGTGGGTGTTGTAGGCGATCTCGTCGGCCAGGTTGCAGACCTGCGCCTCCAGACTGGGCCGGGTGTGATCCAGAAAGCGCCGCCCCACGCCGCCGGGCTCGCGCGCCTCCAGCGCCCGCGCGTGGCGCGGCGAACAGTGCTTCAGGATGCCCTCGCGCGTCTCGAACGTGAGATTCAGGCCGTCGAAGTCCGGGTAGCGCTCCTCCAACTCGTCCACGACCCGCAGGCTCTGGAAGTTGTGCTCGAAGCCGCCGCCGGCAGGCCGCACGGCACGCAGGCACGCGTCGAGCGCGTCCTGCCCCGCGTGGCCGAAGGGAGTGTGGCCGAGGTCGTGCGCCAGCGCGATCGCTTCGCAGAGATCCTCGTTCAGCCGCAGCGCGCGCGCCACCGATCGAGCCAGCTGCGCGACCTCGAGCGAGTGTGTCAGTCGCGTGCGGAACAGGTCGCCCTCGTGATTCAGGAACACCTGAGTCTTGTAGACCAGGCGCCGGAAAGCGGTGCTGTGCACGATGCGGTCCCGGTCGCGCTGGAAGTCGTCGCGGGTCGGCGCCGGCAGCTCCGCGAGGCGCCTGCCTCTGGACGTGCCCGCGTGACTCGCCCACGCGGCGAGCCCGTCCTGCGGCGCCACCGGTCTCACGCCGTGTGCGCCTCGAGCACCTGCGCGACGAGTTCGTCCGGGGCGCTGCGCACGCCGGCCCGGCCCGGCGCCTCGATGACGACGAAGCGGATCTCACCGGCGTGCGCCTTCTTGTCGACCCGCATCAGCTCGAGATAGCGCTGCGTACCGAGCCGCGGCCCGACCACCGGCAAGCCGGCCCGCTCGACAATGCGGCGAATGCGCTGCACATAGCCCGCATCGACGAACCCGAGCCGGGCCGACAGATCGGTCGCCATCACCATGCCGCAACCCACCGCCTCGCCGTGCAGCCAGCAGCCATAGCCCAGGCCGTTCTCGATCGCGTGGCCGAAGGTGTGGCCGAAGTTCAACACCGCGCGCAGATCCGCCTCGCGCTCGTCCTGTGCAACGATCGCTGCCTTGATCTGACACGATCGCTTCACCGCGTGTCGCAGTGCCGGCCTGCTGCGCGCCACGAGCGCCGGGAGGTTGACCTCGATCCAGTCCAGGAACGCCTCGTCGGCGATCGGCCCGTACTTGATCACTTCGGCCAGCCCGGCGTTGAACTCACGCTCCGGGAGCGTGTCGAGCACGTCGAGATCTGCGATCACGCGCAGCGGCTGATGAAAGACGCCGATCATGTTCTTGCCAAGCGGGTGATTGACGGCCGTCTTGCCGCCGACGGACGAATCGACCTGCGCGAGCAAGGTGGTCGGCACCTGGACGAAGTCCACACCGCGCATGAAGCAGGCCGCGGCGAAACCCGTCAGATCCCCGACCACGCCGCCGCCGAGCGCGAACAGCGTCGTCGCGCGGTCGCAGCCGGCCTTCAGCAACGCGTCGAAGATCAGGTTCAGCGTGGTCCAGGTTTTGTGCTCTTCGCCATCCGGCAGCGTGACGAGCAGCGCCCGGGGATACTGCGTGCGCAGCGCAGCGAGGAGCCGCTCGGCCAGTAGCGGCGCAACCGTGGTGTTGGTGACGACGACCGCCGTGCCGCGGCTGCGCAGGCCGGCGTAACTCTGCGACGCATCGAGAATGCCGGTTCCGATCAGGATCTCGTAACGGCGTTCCGCCAGGTCGATTTCTACGCGTTCCGGAGCTTCATGCATCGGCCAAGTGTACGAGGCCAGCCGGGTGCTCAGCGCTGGCCACGCACCGGCGCGTCGACCGGCGAGGGCACGTCGCCAGGGTCGATGACGCCCGCCAGCTCGAGCTGCATCAGGATCATGTTCACCAGCGTCGGCACGGAAGGCCGTCCTGTGTCGATGACGAAATGTGCCGCCTCGCGGTACAGCCCGTCGCGTTCGGCGAATAACTGCCGCAAGCGGGCGAGCGGGTCGGCGACCTGCAAGAGCGGGCGCTTGGTGTCGTGGCGGAGGCGACGGAACAGTTCTTCGGGTGTCGAGCGCAGGTAGATGCAGGTCGAACGGTCGCGAAGCAGGCGTCGATTGCCCTCGCGCAGCACGATGCCTCCGCCGGTAGCCAGCACGCCGCACCCGTCGTCGAGGGTCTCCTCCAGCACCGTCGACTCCAGGTCGCGAAAGCGCGCCTCACCTTCCTGCTCGAAGTAAGTGCGGATCGCGCAGCCGATGCGGCTTTCGATCGCGGCATCGGTGTCTAGGAACGGCGCATTGAGGCGACGTGAGAGGTGTCGACCGACGGTGGACTTGCCTCCGCCGGGCATGCCAATGAGCGCGATGGTCTTGGATCGGGTCACGCGGCAGCCATGCCAAGTCGGTTCCGGCACATCGGTATCAGCCGCCCCCCCAGTAGGCCATGCGACAAACAGCAGTGGGACTACCCGGCGTCGAAACCTCGACTCTCATTGGCGGCCTTGCCTCCGGGACCCTCAGGGAGCGACCCGGTATCCCGCCGAACCAAGTCAACTCGCGTCACATTTCAACGGGCCGCCGATCGGTCCGCCACCACCTTGGGCGTCAGGAAGATCAGCATTTCGGTCTTGGTGCTGGACTTGGTGCGTGTCTTGAACAGGTTGCCCAGAACGGGCACATCGCCCAACAGCGGAACCTTGGACACATCCTCCCGGTCACTCTGTTCAAAGATGCCGCCGAT
>JAYSLR010000409.1:0-4485 GCA_043725365.1 Rhizobacter sp.
TTGGTACCGGCGTACGCGGCGTCGATCGGGAAGATCTTGGCGCCCTTGAGCACCTCGGCCAGACCGGGCTCGACCGGCACTCCGGGCGCGGCCGGAACAAAGTTGATCTTGTGCTTGGCGAACAGACTTTGCATCTGCGCCGAGCTGGCCCAGTCGATCAGCTTCTTGGCGGCCTCGGGGTTCTTGGCGCCCTTGATCAGCGCAATGGCCTCGGCGGCCGAGCCGATGCCCTCTTTCGGGAAGCTCACCGCAACGTCGTAGCCCTTGGCCTGCGTATCGAGCGCGTCGACGATGAAGAAGATGCCGCCTGCCGCTTGTCCGAGACCGACCGGCAGCGTGCCCCCCCCGCCGCTCTTGGTGTACAGCTGGACGTTGGGTCGCAGCTGCTTCATGTACGCGAACGCCTTGTTCTCGTCCCTGCCGTTGACCTCGAGGACCGAGAAGATGCGTGTCACCGCCGTGCCGGAGGTGCGGGCATCGGCCATCTGCAGGGAATCCTTGTAGGCCGGGTTCAAAAGGTCCTGCCACGACGCGGGGGGCTTCAGCTTGTGCTCGGCCAGGAATTTCTTGTTGGTCATGAATACCAGCGGATCGTCGGCGATCGCCACCCACTGGCCGTCGGCCTGGCGAAAGCGCTCGGGCAACTGGCTGAAACTGGGCGGCTTGTACGACTCGAAGATGCTTTCAGGGATTGCAGCGGCGAAGGTCTCGACCGGGCCACCGAACAGCACGTCGACGCGCGGGTTGTTCTTTTCGGCAATCACCCGGGCCAGCGCCTCCCCTGACGAGAAGCGCACGAAGTTCACCTTGATTCCGGTGGCCTTTTCGAACTCCTCGAACATCGGCCGGGCCCAGTTCTCCGGCCAGATGGAATAGGCGTTGACCTCGGCTGCCATCGCACCCGGGGTGCCGAACATGGCGAGGGTGCAAGTGGCCGACAAGGCCAGGCGCGACGAGAGGCGCGAAATGCGATCGACAAACGACATGGCAAATCTCCGAGTACTTCGTTGCACGGTAGGTCAAGAGACCAGATTTCGCTCTCCCCGGCGGCACGTGCGAACCGACAAACGGGCAAGCCGCCCGGCGATGGCGCATTGTGAAGACTCACGCCGGGCGAAGAATCGGGGCTTGTCCTCTGCGGCGTTCCGCTCCAACCGATCCCAACACAGCCAGTTGGTCAACGCTCCCAGGCGCACTCGGACCGTCCCATGGTCCTTTCATCACGACAGGCGCCATCGCCTCGATTCAAGACTCGTCACGGCCGCATTCACAAGCGGCTCGATGGCTGAGTCCGGAAAGGGCGCGACGCTGCTGACATTGATCTCGCAAAGTACGTAGCGCTCTTCACCCTCGCCTGCCGGCTCCCCGTGCAGGAAATCGCAGTCCCAGAGCATTGGCAGTGCCTCTCGACGGATGCCGAGCGTTTGTTCCAGCTCAGGCACCCATTCGGTCTCCAGGCGCCGCTTGAGGCCTTGCAATTGCGCAAGATCGGGCGGGTGATAGTGCCGCTGACTCGGTGGCGGTGCCTCGCCCGATCCGTCGCCAGCCAGGGGTGGATGAAGCGCGTTTACCGCTTGCAACCCGAAGCCCGCCACGCGATCCTGCACGAGGTAGCAACGGACCATCCCTTCGGTCAACCGCGGCTGCCAGGCCTGGTCGATCATGTGACCACCGTCATCGAAATACGGAGCCATGAGGGCAACGAACTCGTCGAAGGTCATCGTGACTTCGGCGTTTCCTCGCGGGGCGTGCCTGGCGAGCACGCGACTTGCGCCGCCGAAGGCCGCATCGCCCGCGGCGTACTGGACGCGCCAGACGCCGATGCCGCTATGGCCGCGCCATTGCTTCAGGACCCGGATCGATCCCGCACCGAGGCGCTCGCCAACGGCCGTTCGCAACTTCTCGAGCGTGTCGAGCCGATGGACGTCGCTACCCCAGCCCATCGTGCGCGTGTCGACGAGCACGTCCTTCGTGCCCAGCTTCATGATCACGTCGGGGTGCGTGCTGACGAACACGCCGGCGGCCGCGACTTCACGCAGCACGGCGTCGAGCGCGGTGCGCGAATGCCCTGCGTCGATCGGATTGACCCACACCAGCGCGCCATCGAGCGCCAGCAGCTGGTCCCGCAGCTCGATCGCTTGGGCCAGGTTGTAGACCGCCGGAAGCGCCGTGACGCCTCGTGCCGCAAAAGCCGCAAACACCGCGGCGAAGCGGTTGTTCTCGCGCGTCGCAAGGCGACGGACCTCGCTGTCGCCCGGATAGACGATGGCGATCTGCAATGGACAAGTAGTCACCGTCGTCCTCTCATTTTGACGATGTCGTCTACTCTACATCAATGTATTATCTAAGACATGAACTCGGACACGACAAGCTGGCTGCTTCTGGTGATCTCGCTGCCCACATCGAGCGGTACGGCGCGGATGCGGATCTGGCGTGCGCTCAAGACGCTGGGTTGCGTCGCACTTCGGGACGGGGCCTACCTGCTGCCCGCTGGCACTGATCGCGCCGACGCACTCCGTGATCTGGGCGACGAGTGCATTCGCGAAGGCGGAACTGCGTGGCTCATGGCGGTCGTGCCGAGCGCGCCCGACGAAGCCGCCGCGTATCGACAACTCTTCGACCGCTCGGAGCAACACGGAGAGCTGCGTTCGGCCTGGAAAGAGGCCAATCGCACGCTGTCATCCTCGTCACCCACCGAGCTCGCGCGCCTCAAGCGACGGCTGCAGCGCGACGTGGATGCGGTGCGGGCGATCGACTTCTTCCCGTCGGAGGCCAGCGTCGAGGCGGAAGCCGCCTGGATCGACCTCAGCAAGCGCATCGACGCCGTCCTGTCGCCCGACGAGCCGCACGAGACAGCGGGCCACGTGCCGAGGCTCGACGCCGGCAAGTACCGTGGCCGGACCTGGGCGACGCGGCGCCGCCCGTGGGTCGACCGGGTGGCGAGCGCCTGGCTGATCCGCCGCTTCATCGATCCCGACGCCAAGTTTCGCTGGCTCGCCAAGCCTTCGGAATGTCCCAAAAGTGCGCTCGGTTTCGACTTCGATGGTGCGACCTTCACGCGTGTCGGCGATCGCGTCACCTTCGAAACGATGCTGGCAAGCTTCGGCCTCGATGGCGACCCTGCCCTCGCGCGCCTGGGAACGATCGTTCATGCCCTCGACGTCGGCGGCGAGCCCGTTCCCGAAGCGACCGGCTTCGAGGCGGTCATGGCGGGAGCACGTGAGCGGATCAACGACGACGACCTCCTCCTTGCGGAAATGAGCAACGTGCTCGATTCGCTCTACGCGCACTTCCAACGCGAGGCGCAGCGCAGCGCGGAGAAGGGCAACAGCCGATGAGCCCGGCCTCGTCCGAGACGGATGCGGCGCCGAAGCCACCTTCCTACACGCTGTGGCAGCTGGTGCGCTACATGCTCGGCCTGGGCACGTGGGGCTTCGGCGGCCCGGTGGCGCTGCTCGGCTACATGTATCGCGACCTGGTCGAGAAGCGCAGGTGGATCTCCGAGGGCGACTACAAGGAGGGCTTGGCGCTCGCGCAACTCATGCCGGGGCCGCTGGCGGCGCAACTCGCGATCTATCTCGGCTACGTGCACTACCGGATTCGTGGCGGAACCCTGGTCGGCGTCGCCTTCGTGCTGCCCTCCTTCGTCATGGTGGTCGCGATCGGCGCCGTCTACACCCGCTATGGCGGCATCGACTGGATGCAGGCGGTGTTCTACGGCGTCGGCGCGGCCGTGATCGGCATCATCGCCGTAGGCGCCTACAAGCTGACCACGAAGAACATCGGCAAGGACAGGATGCTGTGGGGCACCTTCTTGCTGAGCGCGGCGGTGACCATGATCACCAAGTCGGAGATCGTGTGGCTGTTTCTGGGCGCCGGCGTTCTCGTCTGGCTCGTGCGCGCTCCACCCAAGGCGTGGTCGGGCGGAGCGATGCACTCCTTCGCCGCGCCACTCCTCGCCTGGCTCGCACTCGACAACGTCGACTGGCACAAGCTCGGGCAGATCGGTGCCTACTTCGCCTACGCCGGCAGTTTCGTTTTCGGCAGCGGCCTGGCGATCGTTCCCTTCCTCTACGGCGGCGTGGTCCAGGAATACCACTGGCTGACGGATCGCCAGTTTGTCGATGCTGTCGCGGTGGCCATGATCACACCGGGTCCGGTGGTCATCACCACCGGCTTCATCGGCTACCTCGTTGCCGGCTTCTGGGGTGCTGTCGTCGCTGCGCTCGGCACGTTCGTCCCGAGCTACCTCTTCATCATCCTGCCCGCACCCTACTTCAAGAAGCATGGCAAGCGACCGGGCATCGTTGCCTTCATCGACGGCGTCACGGCCGCCGCCATCGGCGCGATCGCCGGGGCCGTGTTCGTCATCGGCCAGCGCTCCATCACGGACTGGGTCACGGCCGGGTTGGCGATCGTGGCCGCGGTACTGCTCTGGCGCTTCAAGAAGCTCCCCGAGCCCTTGATCGTCGTGGCAGCCGCCCT
>JAYSLR010000410.1:0-4051 GCA_043725365.1 Rhizobacter sp.
GCGCTCTCGGCGGCGGAGCGCGCGCTGCTGATCGAGCTGCTGCTGAAGGTGGCGGGCGGCAAGGGCGGCAAGCGCGGCTGAACGCCCCGTTCCGTGGCACGCCGCAGTAACGCTGCGGTAACGGCCATGGCCGACGATGGGATCCTCTCTTTCACGCGAGGATCCCATGAAGCACTTCTCCACCCTGCTCAATGCGATCGCCTTGTCCGCGTCGGTGTTCGGCCTGCCGACGGCCCACGCGAACCTTCTGACCAACGGCAGCTTCGAGTCCGGCGGCTTCGTCAACCAGGGCAACGACACGATGTCGCCGATCGCCGGCTCCACCGTCATGACCGGCTGGACCGTGATTACGGACACCACCGCATGGATCGGGCCGACCAACCCGTTCGGTCTGAGTGCCAGCGACGGCAGCTACTTCCTGGACCTGAGCAACTACCAGGCCGGTGCGCCGTTCGCCGGGGTCACGCAGACGATCGCGACGACGCCGGGCTCGACCTACCAGCTGAGCTTCGACCTGGGCGGCTCGACCTTCTGGGGCCGGCCCGACTCGCTCACGGCGAGTGCGGCCGGCACGTCGGCGACCTTCGCCACACCGCCGACCGGCACCAACGACGACTGGTACCACGAGACCCTGCTGTTCGTCGCGAACGCCGCGTCGACCACGGTGCAGCTCCAGGGGCAGGCGGGCATCAACTACATCGGCCTGGACAACGTCTCGGTCGACTTCGTGTCGGCCGCGCCCGTGCCCGAACCCGGCACCTGGACGCTGCTGGCCGCCGGGCTGGTGCCGCTGCTCGTGGCGGCGCGGCGGCGGCGCGGCCGCAGCGTCGCGAGTGCCAGGTAGACCGCGCCACCGACTCAGGTTCGGCGCCGCGAAGCAGGTGACCCAGGTCGCGCCGACCGCCATCAGCGCCCATCACGAGCCGGGCTCGCCGGCCACGCCGGTGTCCTTGGTCTTCTCGAGCAGCACCCCCTGCGGGATGCCGCGGTCGAACGAGAAGCCGCCGGCCTTCACGCACCGGCCGGGCGCCAGCACCAGCATCGCGACCCAGACGGCGAACGACGCGCGCGCGAGCACCGGGCAGGGCACGCCGGTCTTCTCGCCGGCGTAGCCCATCAGGCTCATCAGGAAGAAGATGATCGGCGAGCCGGCACCGATCGCGATCACGACATTCAGGAAGCGGCCGCACCGCGGGAACAGGCTGGCCGCGAGATCTTCGTGGACGAGGCGCTCCTGGCGCGCGGCACGAAGCTTGCTCCCGATGCCCGGCGGGCGGTGCCGAATGTCTGGAGCCAAATGTCGCGTGTTTCTGCCAGGCTGCGAACGCGGTTGAGGGCCGTGGCCGAGGTGCTCGTGGGCGCGATGCTCGGGATGATCCCGGCGTTGCTGCCTGCCGGCGCGTTCGTCGCGCTGGCGGGCGTCTCGAACGAGAGCGAGAGCTTCATGATCGCGATGCTGTACGCCGGCAGCGTGGGCGGCTGTGCGGTCGGCATGGCGTTCGGCAAACGCGGCGCCGCGAAGAACCGCGCCGCGCACGACTGAAGGCATGCGGCGCGAACTCCCATGCGATTGCCTCTCAGCCTCTGACTCCCGCCGTGCGCATCCTGCTCGTCTCCGACCTGCACTACACCTTGCCCCAGCTCGATTGGGTCGTGCGCGCCGCGCCGTCGTTCGATCTCGTGGTGCTGGCCGGCGATTCGCTGGACATCAGCTCGCCGGTCTCGCTGGATGCCCAGTCCGTCGTCATACTGCGCTACCTGGCGCTGCTGCAGGCGGCCGGGCGCGTGGCGGTGAGTTCGGGCAACCACGACCTGACGGGGCCGGACGCCAACGGCGAGCAGTCTGCCGTGTGGCTGGGCTCGGCGCGGGCGGCCGGCGTGCCGACCGACGGCGATTCGCTCTGGTTCGGCGACACCCTGGTCACGATCTGCCCGTGGTGGGACGGCCCGCAGGGCAAGCTGGCGCTGGAAGCACAACTGGCCGCCGACGCCCTGAAGCGACCGGCGCGCTGGCTGTGGGTGTACCACTGGCCGCCGCTCGGCTCGCTGACCTGCTGGACCGGGCGCCGCGACTACGGTGACCCCGACCTCGTCGACTGGATCGCGCGGCACTGCCCCGATGTCGTGCTCACCGGGCACGTGCACGAGTCGGCCTTCAAGCCGACCGGCTCGTGGGCCGACCGGGTCGGCGGCACCTGGGTCTTCAACGCCGGCCGCCAGATCGGCCCGGTGCCGGCCCACGTCGAGATCGACCTCGGCAGCGGGGCCGCCTCGTGGCGATCGATGATGGGGGTCGAGGACCTTCTCCTGTCCGACCCGAAGGCGCCGCCGCGGACCGTGTTCTGAACGCGGCCCGGCCGGTCAGTACTCGGGGTCCGGGTCGCGCGCCGACCCGGCTCGCGCCGGCGGCCCCTGCAGCTGCGCCAGCTGCCGCATCACGTCGGACACCATCGCCAGCCCCGGCGCGTCGCCGTACTGGTGCTTCAGGTCGGCCAGGTAGGTCGTGACGAAGTTGAGCCGCTCCGCCAGGCCCACCGCGACCAGCAGCGTGATCGCCGGGTCGCCGGTCAGCAGCGCACGGCCGTCGGCGGCATAGCGCAGCACGCTGGGCTCCGTCGCTTCGACGGTCGCGCTGTTGACCGTGTCGAGCAGCACCGAGACCTCGCCGATCAGCGCGCCGGGGCGGGTGACGGTGTTGACGACCGAATCGCCCTTGCGCACCTGCAGGTGGCCCGACACCAGCACCCAGATGCCGCCGGCCGCGCCGCCCTCGCGGACGATCGCCTCGCCGCGCGCGAACGCGATTTCGGGCAGGCCCTTGGAGAGCGCCAGCATGTCGTTCATCGCGACGTGGGGGGTGGAGGAGGGCGTCGGCACACAGGTTTCATCGGTCCGGCTGTGCGATGCAAAAGTCGGGCCGGGTCGTCGGCGCTCAGCCCGCCACCGTTGCCAGCAGGCCGACCACGCCCAGCCCGAGCGCCGCGAGCGCGTCGCCGGCGATCAGCCCGCCGCCGATCAGCGAGGTCGTGCTCATGTCGTTGGCGAGCGTGTCGTCGCCGCGCCGCGTTGGCGCACCGCGCTCGCCGAACCAGTTGGCCACGCTCGCGATCACGCCGCCGAGCGCGAACCAGGTCGAGGTCGCCAGGCTCAGGAAGCTGCCGAACGAGTAGGCGTAGGGCGAGGGGATCAGCACCGCGTCGATCACGAAGTCGCTCGCACCGCCGAGCCGGCCGCTGCGCTTGAAGCGCTGGTACGCGGCACTCTCGAACAGCCCCTTGCGCACGAGCTGCACGGCAAAGCCGATCGCGATGCCGAGCACGATCGCGGTGCGCTGGTAGGGCTTGTCGTCGGTCAGGCTGCGCAGCACGCCGACGAACTTGTAGGTCATCGTCGACTGCCACTGCGCCGACTGCTCGGCCGCCTTCAGCACCGTCTGGTCCAGGCCGAGCACCGGGTAGGCGCTCATGAACAGCTTCGCGAACCCGACCGACAGGATCGCGCCGACCACCAGCCCCATCACCTGGAAGCGGAACTGGATCGTGCGCGGCGTGCCCAGGCGCCAGCCGGTGGAGCGGTCCTGCTGCATGTCGCCGGCGACGCTGCACGCGACCAGCAGGATGCCGCCCGCCATCAGGCCGACGGTCGGGTCCTTCAGGCCGAGCGCGGCCATCAGCACGACCGCGGTGACGAAGGCCGACGAGATCGGGTTGCTGTCGCTGATGCCCAGCGAGATGCCGTTGACCATCGCGAACACGAACACCAGCAGCACCGCGACCGACATGAAGAACAGCGGCTGGTGCAGGATGCGGGCGCCGACCCAGACCAGCACTGCGGCCCAGACCGCGACCCAGGCGACGAGGCGGCCCGTGCTGGTGCGCTTCCAGTCTTCGGCGTCGGCCTGCGGCCGGGCGGCCGGCGGTGCGCGCCAGCGTTGCCAGGCCTCGACCAGGAGCAGCCCGATGTCCAGGATCGCCGCGCCCATGATCAGCCCCAGGCCGATCAGGAACGTGATCTTGCGGAACGGCTCGCCCTCGTGCAGCCAGCCGATCGA
>JAYSLR010000411.1:0-1791 GCA_043725365.1 Rhizobacter sp.
CGCCTGAAGGGCCACTACCTGGCGATGGCCACGCTCGGCCTGGGCATCATCATCTCGATCGTTCTGACGACCGAGGACGGCGTCACCGGCGGGCCCGACGGCATGGCGGTGCCGGCGCTCGCACTGTTCGGCTGGGTCATCCGGGGCGAACGCAGCTGGTACTGGATCGCCGGCGCGGGTCTGCTGCTGGCGGTGTGGCTGGCGCTGAACCTGATCGAGTCGCCGACCGGGCGCGCGCTGCGCGCGCTGCACGGCTCCGAGATCGCCGCCGAGACGCTGGGCATCGACAGCGCGCGCTACAAGCTGAAGGTGTTCGTGATCTCGGCGGTCTTCGCCGCCGTCGCCGGCGCGCTGACCGCCCACTACGCGGGCTTCATCACCCCGGCCAAGGCCTCGTTCATGCACTCGGTCGAGCTGGTGATCATGGTCGTCTTCGGCGGCATGGCGTCGATCTTCGGTGCGGTGGTCGGCGCGTTGATCCTGACGACACTGCCGCAACTGCTGACCGTGCTCAAGGACTACGAGATGATGGTCTTCGGCGCGGTGCTGATCGCGACCATGGTGTTCTTCCCGCAGGGCATCGTGCCGACACTCGGACGCTGGCTGGCATGGGAGCGACCATGACGCTGCTCGCGGTCGAGAACGTTTCCAAGGCCTTCGGCGGCGTGCGTGCGATCGAGGACCTGTCGTTCGATGTCCAGCCCGGCGCGGTGCATTCGATCATCGGCCCGAACGGCGCCGGCAAGACGACCTTGCTGAACATGATGACCGGCATCTATGTGCCCGACCGTGGCCACATCCGGCTCTCCGGCCGCGACCTCAGCGGCGAACCCACACACCGCTTCGCCGCCGCCGGCATCGGCCGCACGTTCCAGAACCTGCAGGTGTTCTTCAACATGACGGCGCTGGAGAACGTGATGACCGGTCGCCACCTGCGCGAGCGCTGCTCGCTGCTGGCGGCCATGCTGCGCACGCGCGCACTGGCGCGCGCTGAAGGCAAGTGCCGCGACGTGGCGCGCCGGCTGCTGCGGCTGGTGGGGCTGGCCGAGTACCAGGAAGCGCCGGCCGATTCGATGCCCTACGGCGCGCTCAAGCGGCTCGAGATCGCCCGCGCGCTGGCCGCCGAGCCGCTGCTCTTGCTGCTCGACGAACCGGCGGCCGGCCTGAACCCCACCGAGGCGCGCGAGATCGACGCGCTGATCAAGCGGCTGGCCGCCGACGGCACGACCGTGATCCTGGTCGAGCACAACATGCGGTTGGTGATGGAGGTGTCGGACCACGTGCTGGTGCTGGACCACGGCAAGAAGCTGGCCGAAGGCACGCCGGCACAGATCGCACACGATCCGCGCGTGATCGAGGCCTATCTCGGCGCGTCCGATACCCTGGATGACGACCCCAAGATGCCTTCGGCGTCGTCCTCCGAGGGAATCTCCGCCCTCTTGGGGCGACCTGGCGAGGTCGGAGGCCGCCATGCTTGATGTCGTTCGCCTCGACAGCCGCTACGGCCGCATCCCGGCGCTCGCCGGCGTCGATCTGCGGGTGGCGGCCGGCGAGCTGGTGGCGCTGGTCGGCGCCAACGGTGCCGGCAAGACCACGCTGCTGCGCACGATTTCCGGCGTGCAGCCGGTGAGCGGCGGCGAGATCCGCTTCGACGGACAGGATCTGGCGCGGCTGTCGGCCCGCAAACGCGTGCAGCTGGGAATCGTGCAGGTGCCCGAAGGTCGCCAGGTGTTCGGTCCGTTGAGTGTCGAGGACAACCTGCTGCTGGGTGCGTTCGCACGCGGCTCACGC
>JAYSLR010000412.1:0-4788 GCA_043725365.1 Rhizobacter sp.
GGCTTCTCGAGCACGCACCACGGCAACGCGCTGTCGCAGGACGACCAGTGGCGCAAGCTCGAGCGCGTGCTCGAGGTCGCGCACGAGGTCTGGGGCTGACCGAAGCGAACCGACCACGCCATGAGCATGCCGCAGGCCACCGACGCCGTCCCGCCACCCAGCCCGTCCGCGAACCGCCCGCCGCGGCCGGCCGCCACGATCGTCGTCGTGCGCGACGGCGCGCAGGGCATCGAGGTGCTGCTGTCGCGCCGCGCCGAGCGCGGCGACCACAACAGCGGCGCGTGGGTCTTTCCGGGCGGCATCGTCGACGCCGGCGACCGGCAATCGCACGACCATTGCGCCGGCCTCGACGACGCGGCCGCGAGCGCGCGCCTGGGCCTGCCGGCGCACGGCCTCGACTATTACGTGGCCGCGGTGCGCGAGTGCTTCGAGGAGTCGGGCCTGCTGTTCGCCACCGATGCGAGCGGTGCGCTGGTGCGCCTGGACAACGAGGCCGGCCTGGCGCTGGGTGCGTGGCGCGGGCCGCTGCACCGCAACGAGCGCACGCTGGGCGAGATGTGCCGCGAGTTCGGGCTGACGCTGGCGCTCGACCGGATCGCCTACCTGAGCCACTGGCTGACGCCGCTGGCGCGGCCGAAGCGTTTCGACACGCGCTTCTTCATCGCTGCGGCGCCGCTGTCGCAGACCGCGGCGTTCGACGGCACCGAGATGGTCGAGCAGCTGTGGCTGCGCCCGGCCGACGCGCTGGCGCGTGCGCACGAGCTGAAGCTGATGACGCCGACGCAGAAGACGCTGGAGCTGGTCGGCCGCTACGCCACGGTCGAGGCGCTGCTGGCCTGGGCGCGGGGGCCGCGCGAGGTCGCGCTGATCATGCCGCGGGTGGCCCAGGGCAAGCAAGGCCTGCGGCCGGTGCTGCCCGACGAGCCGGCGTTCGCCGAACTCGGCCGCATCGACCCGGCCGGGCATGGCCACGGCTGCTACGACATCCAGGTGGGCACGCCGGTGCGGCTGTCGCCGCGGCTGATCCGCGTGAGCGCCGACAACGGCAGCCTGATGACCGGGCCCGGCACCAACACCTACCTGCTCGGCGGCGGGGCCCGCAACGAATGGGCGGTGATCGATCCGGGCCCGCTCGACGAGTCGCATGTCGAGGCGATCCTGGCGGCGGCGCCGGGGCCGATCCGCTGGATCTTCGCCACGCACACCCACAACGACCACTCGCCGGCGAGCGTGCCGCTGAAGGCGCGCACCGGCGCCGCGGTGCACGGCCGCGTCGCCGATCACCGCGAGTGGCAGGACGCGAGCTTCGCGCCCGATGTGCCGCTGCGCGGCGGCGAGCGCTTCGAGCTGCCGGCGCCCGACAGCATGACCACCACGCTGCGGGCGATCCACACGCCCGGCCATGCGTCGAACCACCTGTGCTACCTGCTCGAGGAAGAGAAGCTGCTGTTCACCGGTGACCACGTGATGCAGCTGTCGACGGTCGTGATCAACCCGCCGGACGGCGACATGGCGGCCTACATCGCGTCGCTGCGCGAACTCGCCGGGCTCGACCTCGACTGGCTCGCGCCCGGCCACGGCTTCCTGATGGCGGAACCGAAGCGCGCGATGGAAGGGATCGTCGCGCACCGGCTCAGGCGCGAGGCCAAGGTTCTCGATGCGCTGCGCGCGTTGGGTCCCGTCGATGCCGATACGCTGCTCGCGCGCGTCTACGACGACGTCAAGCCGCAGTTGCTGGCGGTCGCGAGGCGCTCGCTGCGCGCGCACCTGCTCAAGTTGCGCAACGACGGCATCGCCCGCGAGCACGCCGCGCGCTGGGAGCTCGCGCCGCGCTGACCCGCGTCACCCGCCCGACAGCGCCTGTGCGTCGTCGCGCGCGTCGGCGTCGAGATGGCGCGTGCAGTTCAGCAGCTCGACGCGGTGCGGTGGCTGCACGCCGACGATGCTCAGGCTGGTGTTGCCGAGGTGCGTGGGCGGCAGCACGCCGTCGGCCAGCCGCACCTGCGTCGCCAGCAGCGCGCGGATCACCAGCCCGTGCGTGACGACCGCGAGCGCGCCGTCGAAAGTGGCCGTGCGCTGCACGACGTGCGCGAACGCGGCGCCCACGCGCTGCGCGAACGCGGCCGCCGATTCGCCGCCGGGCGGCGCCGCGCTCATCGTCAGCGGGTCGACCGCCATCGCGTCGTAGGCCCGGCCGCGCCAGTCGCCGAAGTTGCGTTCCTGCAGCAGCGGCGTCGTCTCGATCGCCGCGCCGGTCGCGGCGGCGATCGCTTCGGCGGTGCGCAGTGCCCGCGGCAGGTCGCTGCTGAGGATCGCGCGAACCCCCATGCCCGCGAGCCGCCGCGCCAGCGCCTCGGCCTGCGCGAGGCCGCGCTCGCTGAGCGGCGTGTCGGCCGGCTGCAGGACCCGTGCGACGTTCAGCGCGGTCTCGCCGTGGCGGATCAGCAGCAGGCGCTTCATGCGGCGAGCGCCCGGAACCGCAGGTAACGGTCTTCGTGGCGCAGCGTGCCCGCCGGCCCGCTGCGCGCCTGCCAGGCCTGCAGGCAGCGGTGTCGGAAGCCGTCGAGCGCCTCGGGCGCCAACAGGTCGGTGTCGTACATGTCGAGGAACCAGTCCCAGAGCTGGGCCGGCGTGCAGTCGCGCGACGCGCGGAGTTCGTCGACCGTGATCGCGTCGAACGCGCTGCCGAGCAGGCTGCGAATGCCGTCCTCCGATCGGAAGCGCCGATCGCCGAAGCGGATACCGGCGAACTCCGCACGCTGCGCGGCAGCGGGGTAGAGGTCGATCCAGGCGTCGAATGCCGGGCTCTGCGGCGGTCGTGCGCCGACCACGCCGGCGAACACGCCCCCACGCGTCAGCACGCGCCGCACCTCCCCGACGACGCGATCGGCATCGTCCATCAGCATCAGGGCCAGGTGGCTGAGCACCGCGTCGACCGAGGCCGCTGCGAGCGGCAACTGCTGCGCCTTCGCACGGTACAGCGCGGCGCGCTCGCCGAGCCGCGTCCGGGCCGCGGCGAGTTCGCCCCGGCTCAGGTCGATGCCGATCAGCGCCGGCGCGGCCACCGAGGCAGCACCGGCCAGCAGCGACAGCAGGTATCCGTCGCCGCAGGCCAGGTCAAGCACCGTGCTCGGTGCCGCACTGTCCGGCAGGCAGGCCAGCAACGCGTGGTAGGTCGACGCAAACCCGTCCGCGACGCCGTGCACCGGCAGCGTCGCGAACGCGCGCGACGTCGCTCCGGCACGTGCGTCGTGGAAACCCACGAGGTATCGTTCGGTGCGGGTCAGGTCCATCGTGTCGGTCGGCATCGGCGCGAATGATAGGCGCGGGTCGGTGCGGCGAACAAAGGGAGAAACGGATTTGAACGACGGGGGCGAGCGTTTCAGCGTGGTCATCGGACCGTCGGGGTTGGGCTTCGACGCCCGCGCCGATGTGCCGCTGCTGCAGTCGGCACGCGAGGCCGGCCTGATGCTGGCCAGTTCGTGCCGCAACGGCACCTGCCGCAGCTGCATCTGCCGCCTGCTCAGCGGGCACGTGCGCTACGCGGTCGAGTGGCCGGGCCTGAGCGCCGAGGAAAAGGCCGAGGGGCTGATCCTGCCCTGCGTGGCGGTGCCCGAATCGCCGCTGGTGCTCGAGGCGGTCAAGCTGACGGACCTGCGCGCGACGCTGTGACCCGCCCGCGCACGCCTCACATGCTGCGCCGGTACTGCCCACCGACCTCGAACAGCGCGTTCGTGATCTGCCCGAGCGAGCAGCCCCTGACCGCCTCCATCAGCACCTCGAAGACGTTGCGGTTCTCGATCACCGCCTGCTGAAGGCGCTTGAGCATCGCCGGCGACTCGGCCGCGTGGCGCTGCTGGAAATCGCCCAGGCGCTTCAGTTGCGACTGCTTCTCGTCGTCGGTCGAGCGCGCCAGCTCCAGCGTGTCGGCGACCGGGTCGCCGTGCGGGTTGCGGAAGGTGTTGACCCCCACGATCGGGTACTCGCCGGTGTGCTTGAGCATCTCGTAGTGCATGCTCTCTTCCTGGATCTTGCCGCGCTGGTAGCCGGTCTCCATCGCGCCGAGCACACCGCCGCGTTCGGCGATCTTCTCGAACTCCTGCAGCACCCTCTCCTCGACCAGCTCGGTCAGCTCGTCGATGATGAACGCGCCCTGGTTCGGGTTCTCGTTCTTCGCCAGGCCCCACTCGCGGTTGATGATCAGCTGGATCGCCATCGCCCGGCGCACGCTGTCCTCGGTCGGCGTCGTGATCGCCTCGTCGAACGCATTCGTGTGCAGGCTGTTGCAGTTGTCGTAGATCGCGATCAGCGCCTGCAGCGTGGTGCGGATGTCGTTGAACTGGATCTCCTGCGCATGCAGGCTGCGGCCCGAGGTCTGCACGTGGTACTTCAGCTTCTGGCTGCGCTCGTTCGCGCCGTAGCGGTCGCGCATCGCCACCGCCCAGATCCGGCGCGCGACGCGGCCGAGCACCGTGTACTCCGGGTCCATGCCGTTGCTGAAGAAGAAGGAGAGGTTCGGCGCGAAGTCGTCGACGTGCATGCCGCGCGCGAGATACGCCTCGACGAAGGTGAAGCCGTTGGACAGCGTGAACGCGAGCTGGCTGATCGGGTTCGCACCGGCCTCGGCGATGTGATAGCCCGAGATGCTGACCGAGTAGAAGTTGCGCACGTCGTGGTGCACGAAGTACTCGGCGATGTCGCCCATCACCTTCAGCGAGAACTCGGTCGAGAAGATGCAGGTGTTCTGGCCCTGGTCTTCCTTCAGGATGTCGGCCTGCACCGTGCCAC
>JAYSLR010000413.1:0-33576 GCA_043725365.1 Rhizobacter sp.
CGACATCCGCGGCAAGACCGAGGTCGATGCGCTGGTGGCCTATCTGCAGGTGCTCGGCACCGCGGTCAAGTGAGGAACCCGAGATGGACGTGAACGACCTGCGAATCGGAGTGACGCTGCTGTCCTTCGTCGCCTTCATGGGCATTGTGGTCTGGGCGCTGTCGCGCAAGAACGCCGCGCGCTTCGCCGATGCGGCGCAACTCCCGTTCCGCGAGTCGGAGCAATCGGCCGAGAAGGGGTCACGGTCATGAGCGACTTCTTCAACAACGGCTGGTCGATCTTCGTTGCGGGGATCACCGTCGTCGGCCTGCTGGGCTGTCTGTGGCTGCTGTTCGTCGCGAGCCGACGCCAGCCGATGGCGGCCGACAACAGCACCGGCCACGTGTTCGACGAGGACCTCGTCGAGATGAACAACCCGCTGCCGCGCTGGTGGATGTGGCTGTTCATCCTGACCGTGGTGTTCGCGTTCGGGTACGTGGCGATGTTCCCGGGGCTGGGCAGTTTCGCGGGCCGATTGAAGTGGACCAGCGTGAACCAGCTCGAGGCCGACCAGCAGGCCGCCGCGCGCGAGGTCGCCCCGATCTACGCCGCGTTCAAGGGCTTGCCGGCCGCCGAGCTGAGCCGCAACCCGAAGGCGATGGCGATCGGCGAGCGCCTGTTCATCAACAACTGCGCCGCCTGCCACGGCTCGGACGCACGCGGCAGCAAGGGCTTCCCGAACCTGACCGACAACGACTGGCTGCATGGCGGTTCGCCCGAGAAGATCGAGGAGACGATCACGCAGGGCCGCATCGGCATGATGCCGCCGATGGCCGCCGCCGTCGGCACGCCCGACGACGTGCGCAACGTCGCGAACTACGTGCTGAGCCTGTCCGGCAGCCCGCACAACTCGATCGCCGCGGCCGCCGGCCGCTCCAAGTTCGCGGTCTGCGCGGCCTGCCACGGCATCGACGGCAAGGGCAACCAGGCACTGGGTGCCCCCAACCTGACCGACAAGATCTGGCTGCACGGCTGGGGCGAGGACGCGGTCGTCGCGATGGTCACGCTGGGCAAGACCAACACGATGCCGGCCCAGGCCGGGCGCCTGACGCCCGACCAGATCCATGTGCTCGCCACCTACGTGTGGAGCCTGTCGCAGAGTGCTCTGCCGGTGACGGCCAGCAAGTAGCCCGATGCCCCCTGTCGGCGCGCCCAAGAAGGTCATTCCGATCGTCGCCGCGGATGCGGCGTCGCAGGAGTTCGTCTCGCTCTACCAGAGCGAGGCGAAGATCCAGATGCGATCGGTCACCGGCTGGTTCGCCGGCTGGCGGTGGGCGCTGGTGTGGATCACGCAACTGGTGTTCTACGGCCTGCCGTGGCTGCAGTGGAGCGGCCGCCAGGCGGTGCTGTTCGACCTCGGGGCACGGCGCTTCTACATCTTCGGTCTGGTGCTGTACCCGCAGGACTTCATCTACCTCGCGGGTCTGCTGGTGATCTCGGCCTATGCGCTGTTCCTGTTCACCGCGGTGGCGGGCCGGCTGTGGTGCGGCTTCGCCTGCCCGCAGACCGTCTACACCGAGCTCTTCATGTGGGTCGAGCGGCGCTTCGAGGGCGACCGCCAGGCGCGCATCAAGCTCGATGGCGCGCCGTGGAGCGTCAACAAGCTGTGGCGCCGCGGCGGCAAGCAGGCCGTGTGGCTGGCGATCGGCCTGTGGACCGGCTTCACCTTCGTCGCGTACTTCACGCCCGCGCGCACGCTGCTCGCCGAGGCCGCCACGCTGACGCTGGGGCCCTGGGAATGGTTCTGGAGCCTGTTCTACGGCTTCGCGACCTACGGCAACGCCGGCTACATGCGCGAGCAGGTCTGCAAGTACATGTGCCCGTACGCGCGCTTCCAGAGCGCGATGTTCGATCGCGACACGCTGATCATCAGCTACGACGAGCAGCGCGGCGAGCCGCGCGGCTCGCGCCCGCGGGGCGTCGAGTCGGCCTCGGTCGGCAAGGGCGACTGCATCAACTGCACGCTGTGCGTGCAGGTTTGCCCGACCGGCATCGACATCCGCGACGGTCTGCAGTACGAATGCATCGGCTGCGCCGCCTGCATCGACGTCTGCAACGGCGTGATGGACAAGATGGGCTACGCGCGCGGGCTGATCCGCTACGCGACGCAGAACGGCATGCAGGGCCGCTGGAGTGCGGCGCGCATGTGGCAACGCGTGCTGCGTGCGCGCGTGCTCATCTACACCGGCGTGCTGCTGCTGATCGCGGTCGGTTTCGCGGCCAGTCTGGCGCTGCGCGCGCCGTTCCGTGCCGACGTGGTGCGCGACCGTGGCGCGCTGGCGCGGATGGTCGAGGACGGCCGCATCGAGAACGTCTACCGCATCCAGCTGATGAACGCGACCGAGGACGAGCAGCATTTCCGCATCGAGATCGACGGGCTGCCCGATGCCGTGATCACCTCGCACGGCGAGATCGAGGTCGACCCGACCGAGGCGCGCTGGGTCGCGGTGGCGGTGCAGATCCCGCCCGAGACCGCGCGCAGCCTGGGCGGCGGCGCGCACCCGATCCGCTTCCGCATCGCGCTGCGGGAGCACGACCACACGCGCGCCGAACTGAGCGAGAAATCCACCTTCGTGGTGCCGCGCTGACCGAACAGGAGCCACCGATGAACCAGCCCGCCCCCATGCCCACGCCACCCGCCGTTGCTCCCGTGCCATGGTGGCGCGTCGGCGTCATGTGGCTGGTGGTCGGAGGGCTCGGTGTCGTCGTCGCCGGCAGCTTCGGGCTGCTCGCCGCCGCGTTGCGCGATGGCGATGCCGTCGTGCCGCAGGAACCGGCCCGGGTCGCGATCCCGAACGCCCCGCATTCGCCGGCGATGCTGGCCCGCAACCACGCGGCCACGCCGCGGCCCTGACGTGCAGCGGAGGCTCCGATGAAGCAGCGTGCATTGCAGATCCTGTGGCCGTCGTTCCTGGCGGCGGGCGTGCTGGAGATGCTGGTGTTCGCGGTCGTCGATCCGGGCGACCTGCGCTGGTTCGGCGGGCCGTCGATCGCGTGGTCGGCGCAGGCGATCTACACCGTCACCTTCCTGATCTTCTGGGCCGCGATCTCGACCGCGGGCGCGATGAGCGCGCTGCTGGCGATCGAGTCGGACACGCTGAACCCGGCCGAGCGCCGGCGTTGAGTTCCTTCAGCAGGGCGAGCCGTTGACGAGCTGGCGCAGCGCCGCCTCATCGAGCACACGCAGCTGGCGCTGCCGCACCTCGAGCACGCCGTCTTCCTGGAACTTCGAGAACGCGCGGCTCACGGTCTCGAGCTTGAGGCCCAGGTAGCTGCCGATCTCCTCGCGCGTCATGCGCAGCACCAGCGCCGACGCCGAGAAGCCGCGCGCATGCAGCCGCTGCGTCAGGTTGAGCAGGAAGGCGGCGAGCCGCTCCTCGGCCCGCATGCTGCCGAGCAGCAGCATCACGCCGTGGTCGCGCACGATCTCGCGGCTCATCACCCGGTGGAGCTGGCGCTGCAACGCGCCGAACTGGCGCGACAGCGACTCGAGCTGGGAGAACGGGATCACGCAGACCTGCGAGTCCTCGAGCGCGATCGCGTCGCAGGTGTGCTCCTCGGTGCCGATGCCGTCGAAGCCGAGCAGCTCGCCGGCCATCTGGAAGCCCGTGACCTGGTCACGACCGTCCTCGGCGGTGATGCGGGTCTTGAAGAAGCCGGTGCGCACCGCGTACAGCGACCGGAACGAGTCGCCGGCGCTGTAGAGCGCCGCGCCGCGGCGCAGCGTGCGCCGCGCCTCGACCAGCGAATCCAGGCGCGCCATCTCGCCGTCGGCCAAGCCGACCGGCAGGCACAGTTCGCGCAGGTTGCAGCTGGAGCAGGCGACCTTGAGCGCATGGGCGCGGATCGGCACCACGTTGTGCGGCGCCTGCACGGCCTCCACCGCGGGCGCCGCGACATGGTCTGCGGGTTCGGGACTTTGCATCAGATCAAGTGTGTGTCACTTCGCGGGCACGCGGCTTGATGCACGTCAAGCGCGTTGCCGCGCGCGCGCGGCACAGTCGACACGCATGAACTCCGCCACCGTTGCCGAAGATCCGATCGTCTCGGCCGAACTGTTGAGCCGGCTCGACGGGCCCGGGCCGCGCTACACCTCGTACCCCACCGCCGACCGCTTCGTCGACGCCTTCGGCGCGGCCGACTACCAGCGCGCGCTGCAGTCGCGCATGCAGGGGGCGGGGCGCAGCACGGGCCTGGCGCCGCTGTCGCTGTACGTGCACATCCCGTTCTGCGAGTCGGTCTGCTACTACTGCGCCTGCAACAAGATCATCACCCGGCACCACGAGCGGGCCGCACCCTACCTGGACCTGCTCGAGGTCGAGGTCGGCCTGCACGCGGCCGAACTCGGCGTGCGCCAGCCGGTCACGCAGCTGCACCTGGGCGGCGGGTCGCCGACCTTCCTCAGCGACGCCGAACTGACGCGCCTGATGCAGATGCTGCGTCGCGCGTTCGCGATCACGGCGACCGCGGAGATCTCGATCGAGGTCGACCCGCGCACCGCCGATCCGCAACGCCTGCGCCACCTGGCCGAACTGGGCTTCAACCGCCTGAGCTTCGGCGTGCAGGACTTCGACCCCGGCGTCCAGGCCGCCGTGCACCGCGTGCAGAGCCTCGAGAGCGTCAGCACGCTGCTTCAGGCGGCGCGTGAGCTGAAGTTCCGGTCGACCAACGTCGACCTGATCTACGGCCTGCCGCAGCAGACGGCCGCGTCGTTCGAGCGCACCGTCGCGCAGGTCTGCGCGCTGCGCCCGGACCGGATCGCGCTGTACGCCTACGCGCACCTGCCGCAGCGCTTCAAGCCCCAGCGGCGCATCGACGCCGCGGCGCTGCCGGCGCCGGTGCAGAAGATCGCGATGCTCGCCCAGGCGATCCAGGGATTCACCGCCGCCGGGTACTGCTACATCGGCATGGACCACTTCGCGCTGCCCGACGACCCGCTCGCGGTCGCCAAGCGGCAGGGGCGGCTGCACCGCAACTTCCAGGGCTACAGCACCCAGCCCGACTGCGACCTGATCGGCCTGGGCGTCTCGTCGATCGGCCGCATCGGCGCGACCTACAGCCAGAACGCGAAGACGCTGGTCGAGTACCAGGACGCGCTGGCGCAGCGCCAGTTCCCGGTCGTGCGCGGGCTGGCGCTGACGCGCGACGACCTGCTGCGCCGGGCCGTGATCATGGCGCTGATGTGCCAGGGCCGTGTCGAGTTCGAGTCGATCGCGCTCGCGCACCTGGTGGACTTCCACAAGGCGTTCGCGGCCGAGCTCGAGATGCTGCGGCCGCTGCAGGAGCAGGGCCTGGTGCTGGTCGATGCCGACGCGATCGAGGTCACGCCGCTGGGCTGGTACTTCGTGCGCAACGTGGCCATGCTCTTCGACCGCCACCTGCAGGCCGACCGGGCCCGCAACCACTACTCGCGCGTGATCTGATGGACGCCGCGCTCGCCGCGTCGGCGCTGCTGATGGGCCTGGCCGGCGTCCCGCACTGCGCCGCGATGTGCGGCGCCGCCTACGCCGGCATGGCGGGCCGCCACGGGGCGCAGGCCGCGCCCCGCACGATGTGGGCATTGCAGTTCGGCCGGCTCGCCGGCTATGCCGCGGCCGGCGCGCTGGTGGCGGCGAGCGTCTCGGCGTTCGCGAACCTGGCGGTCGCCGCGCCGCTGCTGCGCCCGTTGTGGGCGCTGGTCCATGTGGCGGCGATCGCGCTCGGCGTCCAGCTCGCCTGGCGCGGGCGCGCGCCGGCCTGGCTCGCGGGTGCCGGCGAACGCGCCCGCGGCGCGTTGCAGGCGCAGCCGCTGCGCTTCGTCGCGCGCGTGCCGGCACCGGCGCGCAGCGCCGCGCTCGGCGCGTGCTGGGCGGTCATGCCCTGCGGCCTGCTGCAATCGGCACTGATCGTCGCGGCGCTCGCCTCCGGTCCGGTGCAGGGCGCCGGCGTGATGGCGGCGTTCGCGATCGCGTCGGCGCCGGGCCTGTGGTTCGCGCCCGCGCTGTGGCGGCGCCTGCGGCGCGACCGCGGCACGGCCGGCACGGCGCCGACCCTGGCCGTGCGCCTGGCGGGCCTGCTGCTGGTCGGCTCGTCCGGCTTCGCGCTCGTGCACGGGCTCAGTGCGGCGATCGATCAGGCGCTGTGCGTCGCCGCCGGACTCGCCTGAGACGGTTCAAGCCGGCAGGTACACGCCGTCCAGCCCCTTGGGCACGCGCTCGAACAGCGCCTCGGCCGACACCGGCGGCTCCAGGTCGAAGACCTCGTCGAGCACCTGCGCGAGTTCGCGCGCCGACGCGAGGCGCCGGACCTGCACGTCGCCGCCCGCGGGCCGCAGCGTCAGGCGATCGTTCAGCAGGCCCGCGCGCAGGGTCGGCGTCAGGCGCTCGAGCCGCAGGTTGTGGCGGAAGATCGAGGCCGGGTGCGTCGCGGTGAACCAGTTCAGCGGCTCGTAGTCGACCGGCGCGTGCGCCTCGAGCGTGAAGCGGTACGCCGGCGTCCAGCCCTCGGGCAGCTCGGCCTCGAGCGTGAAGGTGTCGCCGTCCTGCGTGATGCGTTCGGTGCCGCCGGGAGTGCGCTGCACCAGCCCGGGCACGAAGCGCAGCGGCGCGCCGAGCAGGTGGCCGCCGAAGCCGGCATCGACGAGGAATGATTCTTCCGGTGCGGCCGGCAGTGCGACCTTCAGCAGCATGTGGCTGCGCGCGCGCCGCGGCGCGTCGGCCGGCGCCATCCAGACCACGCGCGCGGCCAGCGCGCTGACCTGCATGCCCAGGGCCCGCAGCGCCAGGCGCAGCAGCGCGTTCTGTTCGTAGCAATAGCCGCCGCGGCGCTGCGCGACGAGCTTGGCCTGCAGCGCGGCGGGGGCCAGGTTCGGCGCGCGGCCGAGCAGCGGGTCGATGTTCTCGAACGCGAGTGCCGCCGGGTGCGCCGCGCAGATCGCGTTCAGCACCGCCAGCGTCGGCGCGCGCTCTGCGGCGTAGGCGATGCGGCGCAGGTAGGCGTCGAGGTCGAGCATCTGCCCATTATCGGAGCGCGGCGTCCAGCTCGTTCAGGCCACCGACGATGCGCTCGGCGCCGAGCACCGCCTCGAAGCCCGAGCGCCGGATCAGCGACAGCGGCTGTTCGTTGACGCGCACCAGCACCAGTGCGACGTCGCGGCGCTTCAGCTGGAGGTGCAGTTCCTGCAGCGCGGCGATGCCGGAGGTGTCGACCAGCACCAGCCGGTGCATCTCGAGCACCGGCGCGCGCGTGCCCGGCAGCACCTGCGCCGGCAGCGTCTCGATGCGGCCGACGGCACCGAAGAACAGCGAGCCGTAGAGCTCGACGACCTGCACCTGCCCGGGCACGGTCTCGCCTGCGGCGGCCGCATAGGGCAGCACCTTGAACAGCGTGCTCATGCGGTAGATGAAGAACACGCAGGCCAGCACCAGGCCGACCTCGACCGCCACCGACAGGTCGAAGACCACCGTCAGCAGGAAGGTGCCGAGCAGGATCGTGCGGTACTGGATGCTGAAGTGCCGCAGCCGCGCGAACTCATGCCACTCGCCCATGTTCCAGGCCACGAACAGCAGGATGCCGGCGAGCACCGCCAGCGGCACCGACGAGGCCAGCGGCGCCGCGACCAGCACCACGCCGAGCACGACCAGCGCGTGCACGATGCCGGCGACCGGGCTGGTCGCGCCGGCGCGCACGTTGGTGATGGTGCGCGCGATCGTGCCGGTCACCGGGATGCCGCCGAAGAACGGCACGATGAAGTTCGCCACGCCCTGCGCCATCAGCTCCTGGTTCGGGTCGTGCCGAGGCGCCTCGATCAGGTCGTCGGCGACGCGCGCGCACAGCAGCGACTCGACCGCGCCGAGCAGTGCGATCGTCAGCGTCGGGATGAACAACTGCTTGACCGTCTCCCAGGTGAGATCGGGCAGCTCGAAGTGCGGCAGCGCGGCCGGGATGCCGCCGAAGCGCGTGCCGATGGTCTCGACCGGAAACGCCAGCACCGCACTCAGCGCGCTCAGGGTGACGAGCGCGACGATCGGCACCGGCACGTACCGCACCAGTGCGTCGAGCCGGAACAGGCCGAGCACGAACATCAGCACGCCGGCGAGCGAGGTCGCGATCAACAGGTTCGCCAGGCCGTAGCGTTCGATAATCCCTCAAATCACAACGACGAACGCGCCGGCCGGCCCGCCGATCTGGACCTGCGAGCCGCCCAGCACCGAGATCAGCAGACCGGCGATGATCGGGGTGAACAGGCCTTGCTCGGGCTTGACACCCGAGGCGATCGCGAACGCCATCGCCAGCGGCACGGCGACCACGCCGACCGTGATGCCGGCGCCGAGGTCGGCACCGAAGCGTGCGCCGTCGTGGCCGCGAAACGCGTCGAGCAGGCGCGGGCGGAACGGGTGGAGTTGCTTGAACTGGGGCCAGGCCATGGAACCTCGCGGCCAGTGTCGCACGCCACGCCGCCGGCGCGGCGTGCGCTACCGCAAGGCACGGCTCAGCCGCTCAGTTCGGCAGTTTGGTGCGTGCCTCGCGTGCGAGCTTGGCGCGGCACGTCGCGCGCTCCTGCGGATCGGCCTGCGCCCCGCAGCGGGCCGCCGCGTCGTCGACGGTGCCGGCCGCGGCGGCTTTGCCGCGCGGCGGCAGGCGCTCGACGCGCCTCGGCGTCGTCGTCGGCTTCTTGCCGAACGGAATGCTGATCTGCGGCGCGACGGCCCGCTCGGGTCGCAGGTCGCCCGGGGCAGCGGCCTGGTTGGCCGTTTCGTGCGGCGTGCGCAGGCGCGGGCCGGTCGGCGCGGACGCCGCGGCCGAAGCGCCGACGCCCGGCAACCCCGGCCGGGCCGGGGTGGTGCTCGCCTGCGCATGGACCGCGATGCTCGGCGCCGCCAGCGCGCAGGCGGCGATCAACGTGGCGACAATCTTGAAGCGTGCTGTCATGGGGCGTCCTCGGCAGGGCGCAGCAGTGCTGCGAATCGTTACATCGTGCGCGTCGGCGCGGCGCTGCGCTGTAGGACGGGCCGCTGTCGCGTTATCGGCGCGGGTCGAGTCAGAGCCGCCGCGCGTCGGCCGGCAGCACCACGTCGGCGGCTTCGAGGGCGCGCGCCACGTCGCCGCGACTCAGCGGCTTGACCAAGGGGGCGCCGAGACCGGCGAGCTCGGCCAGCACGCGCTCGGCCGGGTCGAGCTGTGCGGCCATCATCAGCACCGCGGGGCCGGGGTGGTCGGGCGGTGGCGGCAGCTCGCGGATGCGCTGCAGCAGCGCGACACCGGCGTCGTCGAGCGGGATGTCCAGGAAGATCGCCGCAAAGGGCCGCGTGAGCAGCGGTCGGATGGCCTGCGAGATCGAGGCGACGGCGTGCGGCTCGAAGCCGAAGCGCAGCAGCAGCGTGCACAGCTGCGCGTTGGCGGCCGCGTCGGGGTCGAGCACCAGCACGTCGCTCAGCGGCTCGACCGGCGCGGCACCGTCTCGCGCGCTGGCCAGGCGGGCCCGCCGCGCGGCGGCGCGGGCCGCCGTCTTGGCGGCCCGGCGCAGCGCCGCGGGCGATGCCGGTTCCGAGGGCGGGGTGGCCTCGGCCGGCTCGACTTCGACGACGTCGTCGAGGGTCGGCAGTTCGCGCACCTCGGGCACCGGCAACCCGATCGCGGGGGCGGCCCCGGGGCGACGCGAGGTCAGCCGGTCGAGGGTGCGCAGGATGCGCCGCGGGTCGATCGGCCGCGGCAGGTGCGAGGCCGCGCCGTCCGGCGCCGTGCTGCCGACGAAGACCGATTGCGCGACCCGGCCCGACTGCACCACGCCCTTGACGGCCGGCTGCGAATCGGCATCGACGACCGCGAAGTCGGCGTCCGCCAGCGCGTCGACCACGTCGTAGGTCGATTCCTGGAACTCGGGCGGGTGCTGAAACGAGAAATGCATCGCCCGGTACTCGAACTCGCTGAACCCGCAGAGTGCAATCCGGTAGCGCATATGCTGGCAAGGTCTCCCTTGGGGGCCGATCGGCACGCCGGGCGGCGCGCCGATCTGGCGCAGGAAGGAGGATACGCACTTCGGCAGCCCGCTGTCACCCCCAGTACATACTCGCGCCTGGCAAGCGACCGGTGCGGCGCCCACGCCGGCAGCGCCGACCCCCGCGGACCGACCCCGAAGCGAAGGAACGACATGCCTCATCTGGTGATCCTGTACAGCGGCAACCTCGACGCGCAAGCCGACATGGGCGCGTTGTGCCGCGGCCTGGCCGACACGATGCTCGCGCAGCTCGACGATGCCGGTGCCACCGTGTTTCCGCCCGGCGGCACCCGCGTGCTGGCCTATCCCGCGCCGCGCTTCGCCATCGCCGACGGCCAGCACGACTATGCGTTCGCCTACCTGAACCTGCGCATGGGCCGCGGCCGCAGCGAGGCGACCCAGCAGCGCATCGGCGCGGCACTGCTCGCCACCGCCCGGGCCTTCTTCGAGCCGATCCAGGTGCGCCGGCTGGTCGGCGTGACCCTGCAGATCGACGTCGGCGCCGAGGTCTTCGATGGCAAGCTCAGCAACATCCACCCGCTGTTCGCGCAGGGCTGAGAGGCTGAGAGGCCATCGGATGCACCCGCGTAAGGCCCGCGCGCGTTGACGCGCATCAAGCGGTCGAATGCGCGTCACCCTATCGTCGCGCGATGGGTGCAATCGAAGGAGGCCGTCCATGCGTCTGACGTTTCTTGGGGGGACCGGCACCGTGACCGGCTCGAAGTACCTGCTGGAGCACGCGGGGCGACGGCTGCTGATCGACGCGGGCCTGTACCAGGGGCTGAAGCAGCTGCGCTTGCGCAACTGGGATAACTTTCCGGTCGCGCCGGGCGAGATCGACGCGATCGTGCTGACCCACGCGCACCTCGATCACAGCGGCTTCCTGCCGCGGCTCGTGCAGCTCGGATTCCGCGGCCGGGTGTATTGCACCTCCGCGACCCGCGACCTGTGCACCCTGATCCTGCCCGACTCCGGCCGGCTGCTGGAGGAAGAGGCCGACTACGCCAATCGACACGGCTTCTCGAAACATCATCCTGCGTTGCCGCTGTACACGGAAGAGGACGCGCAGACCGCACTGAAGCACTTCACGGTGCGCGAATTCACCGAAGGCTTCGAGCCGATTCCGGGCGTTCGCGTGCAACTGCGCCGCGCCGGCCACCTGCTCGGGGCTGCCAGCGCGCGTGTCGAGTGGGAGGGCCGCTCGCTCCTGTTCTCGGGCGACCTGGGTCGCGCGAACGATCTGCTGATGGTGCCGCCGGAGTTGCCCGAGGCGGCCGACACGGTGATCGTCGAGTCCACTTACGGCGACCGTGCCCACGCCGACGCGGATCCTCTGACCGAAATGGCCGATGTGATCAACCGGACGGCGGCACGCGGCGGCATCATCGTGATCCCGTCGTTCGCCATCGGCCGCGCGCAGGCGCTGATGTACTGCCTGCACCTGCTGCGGCAGCAGCACCGCATCCCCGACCTGCCGGCGTTCCTGAACAGCCCGATGGCGGCCGACGCGACGCAGATCTACCGGGCGCATCGCGCGGAGCATCGCCTGACCCCCGAGCAGTGCGAGGCCATGTGCTCGGCGGCCCGCATCGTCAACAGCGTCGAGGAATCCAAGCATCTGAACGACCTGCGCTTTCCGGCGGTCATCATCTCGGCCAGTGGCATGGCGTCCGGCGGGCGCGTTCTGCACCACCTCAAGGCGTTCGCGCCCGACCCGCGCAACAGCATCCTCTTCGCGGGCTTCCAGGCCGCCGGCACGCGCGGCGCGGCGATGGTCAGCGGTGCACGCACGGTGAAGATCCACGGCCAGCAGGTTCCGGTCCGCGCCGAGGTGGCGCAGCTCGATTCGCTGTCGGCCCACGCCGACCGGAACGAGTTGCTGGCCTGGATCGGCGCGCTGCCTTCCGCGCCGCGGCGCGTGTTCGTGACCCATGGCGAGCCGGTCGCCGCCGATGCGCTGCGTCAGGCGATCGAGGAGCGCCACCGCTGGCCCTGCTCGGTGCCGGAGTACCGCGACAGCGTCGAGCTGTGATGCCCGGCGCCGGCCATCCCGCGGCGGGCATCGGCCCTGGGCGATTGCGGGCGCGCCGCGCCCGCATCGACACCTACCAGCAGCCCGTCGTCTACATGCGCAGCGACTGCGCCGTGTGCCGCGCCGAAGGCTTCGAGGCGCAGGCGCAGGTGGAGCTCGTGGTGAACGGCCACGAAATGCTCGCCATCCTGCACCGTGTCGAGGCCGACTGGCTCGGCGGCGAAGAGGTCGCGCTGTCCGATGCGGCGTGGAGCCTGCTCGGATTGAGCGACGGTGACGAGGTGATCGTGCGCCATGCGAAGCCGCTCGAATCGCTGAAGTTCCTGCGCGCCAAGGTCTACGGGCGCAAGCTCGACTACGCCTCGATGCGTGCCATCGTCGACGACGTGAGCCGCGGCCGGGTGTCGGACCTGCACCTCGCCGCCTTCGTCACCGCCTGTGCCGGCGGGCGCCTCGACGAGCCGGAGATCGTCGCGCTGACCCGTGCGATGGTCGATGTCGGCGAGCGGATCCGCTGGCCCCTGTCGCCGGTGATGGACAAGCATTGCGTCGGCGGCCTGCCGGGCAACCGGACCACGATGATCATCGTGCCCATCGTCACTGCCTGCGGTGTGGTCATGCCCAAGACCTCGTCGCGGGCGATCACGTCGCCCGCGGGCACCGCCGACACGATGGAGACGCTCGCTCCGGTGGATCTGGACGTGGCGACGATGCGCCGCATCGTCGAGCGCGAAGGCGGCTTCATCGCGTGGGGCGGTGCGGCGCGGCTCAGCCCCGCCGACGACATGCTGATCCGCGTCGAGCGGCCGCTGGACCTGGACAGCGAGGCGCAGCTCGTCGCGTCGGTGCTGTCGAAGAAGCTCGCCGTCGGCTCGGAACGTGTCGTGATCGACATCCCGGTCGGGCCGACCGCGAAGGTGCGCAGCAGCGCGGCGGCGCAGTCGCTGGGGGCCAGCCTGGTGGCGGTGGGCGCCGCGGTCGGGCTGCAGGTGCGGGTGATCCAGAGCGACGGACGTCAACCCGTCGGCCGGGGCATCGGGCCGGCGCTCGAGGCGATGGACGTGATGGCGGTATTGCAGCGCAGCGCCGAGGCACCGCAGGACCTGCGCGAGCGCGCGCTCGTGCTGGCCGGCGAGGTGCTGGAGATGGCCGGCCGCGCCACGCCGGGCGGCGGCCATCGGCTGGCCGCGCGCACGCTGGACAGTGGTCAGGCACTGACCAAGTTCATCGCGATCTGCGACGCGCAAGGCGGCCTGCGCGAGCCCCCGCGGGCGCCGTTCCGCCAGGCCGTGACGGCGCACGGCGGCGGCCGGGTCGGCGCGATCGACAACCGCCGGCTGGCGCGCGCCGCCAAGCTGGCGGGCGCACCCCAGGACGCCGCGGCCGGGGCCGTGATCCATGTCCGGCTCGGCGACAGCGTCGCAGCGGGGGAGCCGGTGTTCACGCTGCACGCGCAGGCGCCGGGCGAGCTCGCCTACGCGCTCGCGTACGTGAACGCGCAATCGCCGATCGTCGAGATCGACCCGCGATGAACCTGCAGATCGTGTCGATGCCCGGTGCAGGCCGCTGTGGCGAGCGCCTGGCCGAGCGGCTCGGCGCGTCGCGCTGCGGGCTGGAGAGCCGGCGCTTTCCCGATGGCGAGATCTACCTGCGGGTGCTCGACGAGGTCCGCGGCCGACCCGTGGCCGTCGTCGCCGAACTGCGCGATCCGGACCCGCAACTGCCGGGCCTGCTGTTCCTGGCCGATGCGCTGCGCGAACTCGGCGCGTCCAGCGTCGGGCTCGTCGCGCCCTACCTGCCGTACATGCGCCAGGACATTCGGTTCCGGGAGGGCGAGGCCGTCACCTCGCGCAGCTTTGCCGGGCTCGTGTCGACCGCGTTCGCGTGGCTGGTGACCGCGGACCCGCACCTGCACCGGCTCGCATCGCTGGGCGCGATCTATCGCATCCCCACGGCGGCGGTCAGCAGCGCCGCGGCGATCGCCGCCTGGGTCCGCGAGCAGGTGGCGCACCCGCACCTGGTCGGGCCGGATCAGGAAAGCGCGCAGTGGATCTCCGAGGTGGCCGCCTTGGCGGGTTGCCCCGGCAGCGTGCTGCGCAAGCACCGCAGCGGCGACCGCAGCGTCGACGTGACGTTGCCGGACCTGGAGGCGCTTCGAGGTCGAACGCCGGTCCTGGTGGACGACATCATCTCCAGCGGGCAGACCATGGCGACGACCGTGCGCACGCTGCGGGCGGCCGGATTCGCCGCACCGGTGTGCATCGGCATCCATGCCCTGTTCGCGGACGACGCCCTCGCGGCCTTGCTGGCGGCGGGCGCCCATCGCGTCGTGAGCTGCAATACCTTGCACCATCCGACCAATGCCATCGATGTGTCCGAGGCGCTGGCCGGGTCGGTTCGGGTGATGACGACGGGCGGCGCCGGCGAGCCCGCTTCCTAGCCCAGCTTCAACTCGTTGATGACGGCCCGCACCCCCGGCGCCGTCCAGGCGACGCCCTGCGCCGCATCGCGCTCCTGCCATGAGTGCACCGTACCGGTCAGCTTCACCGTCGAGCCGTCCACGCTGACCTGGATGTGCTTGGCCTCGCGGATCGCCTGACGCGTCAGCGCCTCCTCGATTCTGCGGGACAGGTTGCCGGCCAGCGGCCTGATCCGCAGCGTGATCTCGTTGCTGATGCCCACGACGCCCATCAGCGGCCGGATCGCCTTCTCGACGGTGCGGCGCTGGAAGTCCCAGTCGACCTCGCCGCGCAACGTGATCCAGCCATGGTCGACGGTCAGCTTGATCGTGTCCGATGGCACCAGCGTGTTCCACTTCAAGGCCTGCTCGGCGCTGGCCGCGATGTCGGTGTCGCTGCGCTTGTGGTCGGGCGCGAGCCTGACATCGAGCTCGAGCGCGATCGCCTTCACATGGGCCACGCGCCGCACGGCGCGTGCCACCGCGTGCTTCTGCGCGAAGGTGTCGATGTGGCCGGTCAGCGTCACGACCCCGTCCTTCACCGCCACGCCGATGGCGGTGGAATCGACCGACGGGTCCCAGGCCAGTTCGTCGCTCACGTCTCGCTTCAGATCGGCATCCGTCTTCATGATGGTCTTCCTTTCACCCGCAGGTTGTATCGACGCAGCCCGTGGCGGAACGTCAGCGCGAACCGCCATCATTCAATTTAGACACTGGAAGCACGGAGCGCCTTGAGTTGGATCAGCCAGAACGAAGACGCGGGGCGATCCCGCGCGGACCCTCCGGCCCGTCGTGTTGTTCTGATCCAGCGCAATCGGATGGCCGGACCGCAGTGATTGAATGATTTCCTTCCCGGCCGTCCGGCCGGACTCGGAGCCATCATGACCATTGCCAGCATTTGCCGACGCGAGGTCGTCACGATCAACGCGGGCGCCTCGCTGCGAGACGCCGCCAAGCTGATGCGCGAGCATCACGTGGGGGCCCTCGTCGTGACGGCGGAAGCGCCGGGCCACGAGCAGGTGGTCGGGCTGATCACCGATCGGGACCTGGCCATCGAGATCCTGGCACGTGACCTGGATCCGGCGGATGTCAAGGTGGGTCAGCTCGCCAGCCGCAAGCTCGCCTCGGTGCCCGACACGGCCGGCATCGGCGACGCCGTGTCGATCATGCAGTCGGCGGGCGTGCGGCGCCTGCTCGTCACGGAGCGCGAGGGACGACTGGCAGGATTCGTCTCGGCCGATGATCTGCTGGAGGCGCTCGCGGCGCAACTGAGTGTCCTCGCCGGTGCATTGCGCAGCGGCATCGCACGCGAGGGGGCGGAGCGGGCGTCGATTCCGCCCGCGCGACCGCGCCCGGTCTTCCTCGCGCACGGCACGCCCGGCATGCAGCAGCCGGTCGGTCTGCGATGAGCACGCTCGGCAAGCTGGTGCTGGGCGCGATGGGCGCCTTGCGGCCTCGGCCGCCGATCGGCGACGCCGTGGCCACGATCGAGCTGCCGCCGCCGGACCTGAGTGACGGCGTGAGCCTGTTCGAGGCGCTCGGGAAGCGGCGTTCGTCGCGCGCGTATCGACGCGATGCATTGCCGATGCCGATGCTCTCGACGCTTCTGTGGGCCGCCGACGGCGTCAATCGCAGCGACGGCCATCGCACCGCGCCTTCGGCACTCGACGCGCGCGAGATCGACATCGTGGTCGCGTTGCCGCATGGCGCGTACCGCTTCGATCCGGGATCGCATCGCCTGCAGCTGATCTGCGCCCAGGACGTGCGGCGCGTCACCGGCTACCAGGACTTCGTCGACGAGGCGCCGCTGGACCTCGTCTACGTGGCCGACCATGCGCGGATGACGCGGGTGCCGGCGGCGCAGCGAACGGCGTTCGCGAGCGTCGCGGCGGGCGCGATCGCGCAGAACGTCTACCTGTTCGCGGCGAGTGCCGGCCTGGCCACGGTGCTGCGCGCCTGGATCGATCGCGAGGCGATCGCGCAGGCGCTGGGCCTGCCCCACGACCAGGAGGTGCTGCTGTCGCAAACCGTCGGTTTCGGCCAGGGCGAATGACCGTGGACAAGAAGGCATGGCCGCAGGCGCTGTCGCTGTTGACGGTGCTGTTGGCGCTGTGGATGATCAAGTCCTCGTGGGACCAGGCGAGCAGCGTGGAGGCGGTGCCCTACAGCGCATTCGAGCAGTACCTGCGCGACGGCAAGATCGCCGAGATCGAGGTGGGTGATCGGGTCGTCACCGGAAAGCTGCGCACGCCGCAGAACGGAAAGACCGAGGTGGCGGCCATGGTCGTCGAGCCGGCGATGGCCGATCGACTGTCGCGGTTCGACGTGCCCTACAGCCGTGTGCGCGGGTCCAACTGGCTGGCCGATGTGTTGTCCTGGATCGGACCGCCGCTGCTCTTCGTCGGGCTCTGGTACGCGATGAACCGCAGGCTCGGCGGCAAGGGCGGCATGGGGCTGCTCGGCCTCGGACAGAGCAAGGCCAAGGTCTACATGGAGAAGACCACGGGCGTGCGCTTCGACGACGTGGCGGGTGTCGACGAGGCCAAGGCCGAGCTGCAGGAGATCGTCGACTTCCTGAAGAATCCGAAGGAGCACGGCCGGCTCGGGGCACGCATTCCCAAAGGGGTTCTGCTGATGGGCCCCACCGGCACCGGCAAGACGCTGCTGGCGCGGGCCGTGGCCGGCGAGGCCGGCGTGGCGTTCTTCTCGATCAGCGGCTCCGAATTCATCGAGATGTTCGTGGGCGTCGGCGCGGCGCGCGTGCGCGACCTGTTCGAACAGGCGCGCGCCCATGCGCCCGCGATCATCTTCATCGACGAACTGGACGCGCTGGGCAAGGCGCGTGGCGCCTCGGCCCTCATCGGTGGCCACGACGAGCGCGAGCAGACCCTGAACCAGCTGCTGGTCGAACTCGACGGGTTCGACCCCAGCGTGGGCGTGGTGCTGCTCGCGGCGACGAACCGACCGGAGATCCTCGATCCGGCGCTGCTGCGGGCCGGGCGCTTCGATCGCCAGGTGCTGGTCGACCGACCCGATCGGCGCGGGCGGCTCGCGATTCTGCAGGTGCACGCGCGAAAGGTGCGCCTTGCGGCCGGCACCGATCTCGACCAGGTGGCGGCGATCACCGTCGGCTTCGCGGGCGCGGACCTGGCGAACCTGGTCAATGAAGCAGCGCTCGCCGCCACGCGGCGCGCGGGCGACGACGTGACGCTCGCCGACTTCACGCAGGCCATCGAACGCATCGTGGCCGGCATCGAGAAGAAGCACAGCCTCGTCGGCGACGACGAGCGCCGCCTCGTGGCGTACCACGAACTCGGCCACGCGCTGACGGCGCTGGCGATCCCCGGTGTCGATCGGGTTCACAAGGTGTCCATCGTGCCGCACGGCATCGGTGCGCTCGGCTTCACGCTCCAGCGGCCCAGCGAGGACCGCCACCTGCTGCGCCGCGCCGAACTCGTCGACCGGCTGACCGTGCTGATGGGCGGCCGGGCCGCCGAGGTGCTGGTGTTCGGCGAGCCTTCCACCGGCGGCGCCGACGATCTGGCCAAGGCCACCGACATGGCACGCGACATGGCGCTGCGCTACGGCATGGACGAGACGCTGGGGCCGGTCGCGCTGGCCGACCGGCCGGCCAGGTTCCTGGTGTCCCCCGACGGATCGAGTGCGGCTTCGGCGGCGGCGGTGGTCGGCCCGTTGATGGCGGGGCGGATCGATGACGCGGTGAAAGCCCTGCTGGACGGCGCCATGTCGCGGGCCACGGCGCTGCTGACGGCTCAGCGTGCGGCACTGGACCGATGTGCGAAGGTGCTGATCGAGCAGGAAACGCTGGACGAGGCGCAGCTGCTCGCGCTCGCCCGGTCCGGGCCGTCGCCGCCTGACGTGGCCGACGCACCCGGACCTGCAGGCACCGAGTGCCATGTTGCCGCCGTTTGATGCCTGGCGTTCGTGCGCCGTCGCGGCCGATGTCGCGGCCGCATCGCTGGCCGGCAGCGCCGGGCTGGCGCTGCGCCAGAGGCATCGCCTGGGCGAGTTGCTGGCAGCGGCGGCCCGCCGCTCGCCGCTGTACCGACGCGTGCTGCGCGGTCGCGACCCGCGGGCCGTGGAGCTGCACGACCTGCCGATCATGAGCAAGCCCGAGCTGATGGGCCGGTTCGAAGATTGGGTCGGCGACCCGGACCTGCGGCTCGATGCGTTGCGCAGCTTCACGGCCGATGCGACGCTGATCGGCGAGCCCTTCCTCGGTCGCTACACGGTGTGGGAAAGCTCGGGCAGCAGCGGCGAACCCGGCGTCTTCGTCCAGGACGCCGCAGCGATGGCCGTCTACGATGCGCTGGAGGCCGTGCGCCGGCCGCTGCTGCGCCCGCTGCAGAAGGTGCTCGATCCCTGGAGCCTGCAGGAACAGCATGTGTTCGTCGGCGCGCTGGGCGGGCACTTCGCGAGCACCGTGTCGATCGAACGACTGCGGCGACTCAACCCGATGCTGGCGCAGCGGATGCACAGTGTTTCGTTTCTGCAGCCGGTGCGTGACCTGGTCGCGCAGCTGAATTCGATCGCGCCCACCGTGTTGGCGACCTATCCCAGTGCGGCGGGATTGCTGGCCGAGGAGCGCCTTGCCGGGCGGCTGCAGATCCAGCCTCGGGAGGTGTGGACCGGTGGCGAGACACTCTCGCCCGCGATGCGCCGGTACGTGCAGGAGGCCTTCGGTAGCTGCGTTGCCGACAGCTACGGCGCGTCGGAGTTCCTGGCGCTCGCCTCCGAATGCCGCTGCGGCGGCCTGCACCTGAACTGCGACTGGGCGATCCTCGAGCCGGTCGATGCGCACGGCCGTTCGGCACCGCGCGGCGAGGCCGGCACCACCACCTTGCTGACCAACCTGGCGAACCATGTGCAGCCGCTGATCCGCTACGACCTGGGCGACCGTGTGACGCTGCATGCTGAAACGTGTGCCTGCGGTTCGCCACTGCCGAGAATCGACGTGCAAGGTCGCATGGACGACACGCTGCGACTCGCCGGGTCCGGCGGCCGGCCGGTCCGCGTGCTCCCGCTGGCCCTGAGCACGGTGCTGGAAGACGAGGCCGGCCTGTTCGATTTCCAGTTGGTCCAGCTGGGGCCGAGCGAACTGCTGCTGCGCAGCGCAATGGGCGGGGCCGCGGCCAACGCCACCTTGCGGCACGCGCGCACGCGGCTGACCGCGTTTCTCGCGGGGCAGGGCGTTGCGGACGTTCGCATCCACTGCCACAGCAACGAGCCGGGCCGCCGCGGACGAAGCGGCAAGGTCCGGCGCATCGTCGCGTCGACATCCTGAGGGCGAGGCCGCCGGTATCATGGGCGTCCGTTGTCAAGCCGCCCGCCATCGTGAAGAGCCCAGATCGCCGTCGATTCGTTTGCGCATTGAGCGCCTGTGCGCTCGCGTCCGGTTCCGCACCGGTCGTTGCCAGCGCGGTCACGGGCCGCACCCTGGGCTTCGACAACCTGCATACCGGCGAGAAGATGGTGGTCGAGTACTACGCGTCCGGTGGCTACGTGCCGCAGGCGCTGGCGTCCGTCAACCAGCTGCTGCGCGACTTTCGCACCGGTGACGTGGGCGTCATCGACGCGAGGCTGCTCGATCTGCTTCATGGCCTGGCCGCGCTGACGGGAAGCAGGCGGCCGTTCCAGATCATCTCGGGCTATCGCTCGCCCGCGACCAACGCGGCGTTGCACCAGCGCAGCAGCGGTGTGGCCAGCGGCAGTCTTCACATGCTCGGACAGGCGATCGACATCCGGTTGGCCGACGTGCCGCTCGAGACGCTGCGCGATGCCGCGCGATCGATGCGCGTGGGCGGCGTGGGCTACTACGCGGCGTCGAACTTCGTGCACGTGGACACGGGGCGCGTCCGAACCTGGTAGTCAGGGCGCCTGTCGCCGGGCCGCCAGCGCACGTGCCAGCGTGGCGTCATGGCCGTAGATGTCCGGTGCGAAGTGCAAGGTCTGGTCCGCAGGGTCGACCATCGCCGTCATGTAGAACAGCATGACCGGTATCGGCCGCGACAGGTTCACGCGCAGCGACGCCGAACCCGCCATGGCCTCCTCGATGCTCGTGCGCGTCCATCGCGGCTGATCGTCGAGCAGCCATTGCGCGAGCGCGACCGGGTCCTCCAGCCGGACGCAGCCGTGGCTGAGATCGCGCCGGGCCCGGCTGAACAGCTGTGTCGCCGGGGTGCCGTGCAGGTACACGTTGGCGTCGTTCGGGAACATGAACTTCACCAGTCCCAGCGAGTTCTTCGGTCCGGGGCGCTGGCGCACCCGCAGCGTTCCCCGGCGCAGCATCGCGAAGGCTTCGCTGCCGGCCGCCACGGCGTGCGCATCGTCCCCGTCGCCACGCACGATCTCCATGTCGTTGCGCTGCAGGTAGGCGGCATCGCGCGTCATGGCCGGCAGCAATTCATGGGTGAGGATCGAACGCGGCACGTTCCAGTAGGGGCGAAAGATCAGGTAGCGCATCTCGTCGGACATCACTGGCGTGCGCGTGTCCAGGGCCTTTCCGACCACGACGCCCATGCTGATGGGGGGGTCGGCCGGCCGTGCGGTGTCCCAGGCCCACAGCCGGAACATCGGGATGTTGATGCCGATGAAGCGGCCGGTGGCAAGGTCCGGCAACCAGCGCAGGCGTTCGAGCGCGAGCTCGAGTTGCTGCACCCGCGCCGCCAGCGGGATGTTCAGTGCCGCCAGCGTGGCGCGATCGATCACCCCATTGGCCGTCAGACCGTGCCGCGCCTGAAAGCGTCCGACGCCCTCTGCCAGCCTCGAATCGTAGCGACCGATGGCTGACGGCGCATCCGCCGGCAGGTCGCCGAGCGCGATCAGCAGGCGGCCCAACGCGACCGCGTCGTCGAGTCTGTCGCCCGCTCGCACCGGCAGCGCGGCAGTCAGGTGATCGAACGAAGGTTCCGCGTCCAGCGCGCGGTAGCGCGCCAGTGCCTCGCGCAGCCTGGCGTACTGGCCGGTCTGCGGTCGAAGTTCGGCCACCAGGCCGGGCAGGCGCTGCGCGGCGGCTGCGGCCTGCAGCGCCGCCGTGAAGTCGGTCGCGGCAGCGGGCCGATGGGCGACGCGGAAGCCGACACGGCGCGGATCGATGCGTCCGAAGTGCAGGTCGTGCAGGAACCGCTGCATCGCGCGTTCCAGCTCGCGATCGAAGGCGAGCGGCGACGCTGGCCCGAGCCCGCCCGTTCTTTCGAGAACCGCGGCGCTTTCGGCGAGTTCGCCGCCCAGATAGTCGCTCACGATCAGGCCGTCGACGTCGGCTCGCGACAGCAGGCGCAGCGCCTCGCGGGCGCCTGGGTTCGGTCGCCCATCGGCGTCGAGCCAGGTGGGGGGCGGCGGCGATGCCGCGAGCACGTGCAGGGGCAGGAGCAACGCGACCATCCAGGTCGTCAGCCTGATGAAGCTCGACCGGCTGCAACCGGACGCCGACCCCGTGCGCCGTGCCCTCACGCCGTGGCCTTCAGCAGCAGCGCCTGCAGCGCGAAGCGACGGTTGTCTTCCACGGAGACCGCCGGGTCGAGCATGCCGGCAGCCTGCGCGATCGGGTGGTCCGGCGACGTGAGGTGGTCGTAGACCGGTACGCCCGCTTCGACCCGAAGTCGCTGCACCAGGGCAGGGGCCATGCCCGCGCAGACGATCGCGTCGTACAGGCGGCCGAGCAGGTGCGCCGTCTGTTGCACGTCCTGCGCTGCGCTGCGTTCCGTCAGGCCCGGCTGAATGTGCGCCACCTGTGCTCCCAGCTCGACGGCGGCGTGGTCGAACAGGACCGCAACCTTGCTCTGCGCCTCATCGGTGCCGCACAGCAGACCGTATCGCTTGCCCAGCAGCAGCTGCCTTGTCGTCCCCGCCCGGGCGGCGCGCTGAAGCGCGCGCGCGTCTTCCACCAGCGCCGCGAGCTCGTTCGGAGCAGTCGCGTCGACGGCGTGAGGTTCTGCAGGGGGTGCGGTCGAGTCCATGGAGCGTGGTTCGTGCGGCAGGAGCGCTGCACGATGCGAGACTATCGACGCGTGTCGCCCGGCCCTTGATGCCCGTCAAGGCCGATCGGCCTGTCGCGTACCGATACGTGCCGGACACACGGCGTTCACGCACCGTTCCAAAGCGACGCAAGCCGTTGGCACGACAGGGGCGGGTCCTTCTCTACGATTCGCTGCATCGATACGCCGCTGCCGCCAGGAGATCCAGATGCTCGACGCAGCCCTCCCAGTCACCACACCGATATCGGTCGGCCGGGCGTCCTCCAGGCTCGCCCCCGCAAGCGTCATCGCGTTCGCCGAGAAGGGTCGCCGGGACGTCCAGATACCGAACGCGTGCGCGCTGTCGGCCTTCGTGCAGCGATGCCTCGCCCCGGTGTCCACGCTGCGGTGACGGCCCGCGGGCAGGCCGTTCCCGGCCTGTTGAGCGAGCGCTTCACCCGTTTCCTGCGCCACCGCCGCAGGCTCCGGCACTTCGGCCGGCACCCGCTGGTCGATGCGCTGGGCGGCCACGGTCCGTTGGCGCCGGCTCCCGAAGAACTGGCGCGCACGTTGCTGCTCGCTGCGCACGACGGGCCCGAGGCGGCGATCGCGCGACTGGACTCGCACGGTGACGGGCTGAGCACGCGCGAGGCCGCCGCACGCCTGGCGCGCGCCGGCCCGAACGAAGTCGAGCACGAGAAGCCGATGCCGTGGTGGACGCACCTGTGGCACTGCTACAAGGACCCGTTCAACCTGCTGCTGACGGTGCTCGCGGTCGTGTCCTACCTCAGCGCCGATGCCAAGGCCACCACCGTGATCGGGGCGATGGTGGTGCTCAGCACCCTCATCCGTTTCGTGCAGGAAGGCCGCTCCAGACGCGCCGCCGACAGCCTGAAGGCGATGGTGAGCAACACCGCCACCGTGGTCCGGTGCGACGCGCCCGCGAAGGGCAGCACGACGCGGGGCGAGTCGCGACGCCTGGAGCTGCCGATGCGCAGGCTGGTGCGCGGCGACATCGTCGTGCTGTCGGCCGGCGACATGATTCCCGCCGACTGCCGCGTGCTGGCGGCGAAGGACCTGTTCGTCGCCCAGGCTGCGATGACCGGCGAGTCCCTGCCGGTCGAGAAGTACGCCGAGCGCCGCGGCGATTCCGTGCAGCCGCTCGAGCAGAGCAACCTCGTGTTCATGGGCACGAACGTCGTCTCGGGGTCGGCGACGGCGCTGGTGGTCGCGACGGGCAGCCGCTCCTACTTCGGCGCACTCGCGTTGGACGTGATGGCCGCGGACCCCGCGCCGAACGCGTTTCAGGCGGGCGTCAACAGCGTGAGCTGGCTGCTGATCCGCTTCGCGTTCGTGATGGTGCCGATCGTGCTGCTGATCAACGGCTTCACCAAGGGCGACTGGCTCCAGGCGTCGCTGTTCGCGCTCTCGGTGGCGGTCGGTCTCACGCCCGAGATGCTGCCGATGATCGTGACCTCGACGCTGGCCAAGGGGGCGGTGCTGCTGGCGCGCAGGAAGGTCGTCGTGAAGCGCCTGGATGCGATCCAGAACTTTGGCGCGATGGACGTCTTGTGCACCGACAAGACCGGCACGCTGACCCAGGACAAGATCGCCTTGTCGCGCAGGATCGATGCGTTCGGAAACCCGTCGGAGGAGGTGCTGAATCTCGCCTTCCTGAACAGCTACTTCCAGACCGGACTGAAGAACCTGCTGGACCGCGCGGTGCTCGCCCGCGTCGAGCTGCCTGCCGAACTGAAGCTGAAGCAGGACTACCGCAAGATCGACGAGATCCCGTTCGATTTCGAACGCCGCCGCATGTCGGTGGTCGTCTCCGAGCGCGACGCGCACCACCAGATCATCTGCAAGGGCGCGGTTGAGGAGATGCTCGCGGTGTGCACCAGGGTGCGGTCCGGGAACGGGCCTGGTGCGACGGACCTGCCGCTCGACGCGGCCCTGCTCGCGCGCGTGCAGGCCGTGACACGTGAACTCAACCAGGAGGGCCTACGCGTCGTTGCGGTGGCGATGAAGGAGCTCCCGGCCGCGCAGAACACGTACTCGGTGGCCGACGAGGTCGGCCTGACCTTGATAGGCTACATCGCGTTCCTCGACCCGCCGAAGGATTCCGCCGCACCGGCGTTGCAGGCGCTGGCCGCGCACGGCGTGAGCGTCAAGGTGCTCAGCGGCGACAACGAGCTGGTCACGTCGTGCGTCTGCCGGCATGTCGGCCTGGACGCCAGCGCCGTGATGCTCGGCTCGCAGATCGGACCCCTGAACGACGCCGAGCTCGCGATCGCGGTCGAGAAGCACCAGATCTTCGCCAAGCTGGCGCCGATGCACAAGGAGCGCATCGTGCGTGCGCTGCGCGCCAACGGCCACGTGGTCGGGTTCATGGGCGACGGCATCAACGACGCACCCGCGCTGCGCGCCGCCGACATCGGCATCTCGGTCGATTCGGCGGTGGACATCGCGAAGGAGGCGGCCGACATCATCCTGCTCGAGAAGAGCCTGATGGTGCTCGACGACGGCGTCGTCGAAGGGCGCACGACCTTCTGCAACATGCTGAAGTACATCCGCATGACCGCGAGCTCGAACTTCGGCAACGTGTTCTCGGTGCTGGTGGCGAGCGCCTTCCTGCCGTTCCTGCCGATGCTGCCGCTGCAGCTGCTGACGCAGAACCTGCTCTACGACATCGCTCAGACCGGCATCCCGTTCGACAACGTCGATGCGGAGCTCGTCGGCAAGCCGCTGGCGTGGAACCCTGCGGGCATCGGCCGCTTCATGATCTTCTTCGGCCCGATCAGCTCGCTGTTCGACATCGCTACCTTCGCGCTGATGTGGTGGGTCTTCGACGCGAGCACGGTCGGCAGGCAGGGGCTGTTCCAGTCGGGCTGGTTCGTCGTCGGGCTGCTCACGCAGACGCTGGTCGTGCACATGATCCGCACGCCGAAGCTGCCGCTGATCGAGAGCCGCGCCTCGGCGCCGCTCGCGATCATGACGTTGGCGATCATGGCCGTCGGCATCTTCCTGCCGATGGGCCCGTTCGCCGACTACTTCAAGATGCAGCCGCTGCCCGGCGCGTACTTCGGGTGGCTGGCAGCCATCCTGCTGGCCTACTGCGCGCTGACCACCGTCATGAAGCGTTTCTACATTCGGCGCTACGGCTGGCAGTGAGCGCGCGAACCCGTCAGTGCGACATCAGCACCGGCACGGTCATCGACGCCAGCAGGCCTCGTGTCGCCCCGCCGAGCACGCGCTCGGCCCAGCGCGCGTGCCCGTAGGCGCCCATCACGATCAGGTCCGCGTTGGTGTCGGCGGCATGCGAGAGCATCGCCTCGGCGATGCCCTCACTGAAGGACTCGACCTGCAGCTGCGCCGAGACGCCGTGCCACATCAGCCATTGATGCAGTGCGTCGAGTTGCGGGCGCAAGCTCGTGTTCTCGACGCCGGCGCTCTCGTTCCACGTCACGACCTCGACGCGCTTGGCCCGCTGCAGCAAGGGAAGGGCGTCCGACACGGCGCGTGCCGCCTCGCGGCTGTCGTCCCAGGCCACCATGGCGCGGCTGCCGATGCTGTCGAAGTGGCCGGCATAGGGCAGCACCAGGGTCGGGCGCGCGCTGTGCAGGACCACGCTCTCGACCAGGTCCTTGGTGGCGACGTAGTGGGGGGTCGATGGATCCGCCTGTGTCAGCACGGTCAGGTCGCTGCAACGGGCGTGACGCACCAGCGACTCGACCTTGCCGGCCTCGTCGATCACGGCCTCGAACGACTTGACGCCCGCCGCGTGGCAGCCGTCTCGAAACTGGTCGGCGGCTCGCTCGGCCTGATCGCGCAGCGCGTCCCACACCAGCGCCGCGCACTCGTTGAGCGAGGCGGCGGCGATCGGCGTCGCCGGCAGGTCGATGAGATCCGTCGGCGCAAGGCCGACCAGATGGCAGTCCAGGCCCTTGGCGAGCTTCATGGCGTACGCGCTGCGCGCGACGCAGGACGCGGTGTGGTCGAGCAGGACGAGAAGGCTGCGGTAGCTCATGGTGGTCTCCCCAGGGATGCCGGCGATTGTTGGGTCCCCGGACCGCCGGACGATTGACGCGGCGCAAGCGGCCGGAACACGCCGCCCTCAGGGCACGAGAACGGCGGCGCCCTGCACCTTGCCCGCGCGCAGATCGGCGAGCGCGTCGTTCGCTCGCGCCAGCGGATAGGTCGTGGTCCGGACGTGCAGCGGCACGGTTCCGGCGAACCCGAGAAACTCTGCCGCGTCGGCGCGCGTCAGGTTGGCCACCGAGACGAGCTGCCGCTCTTCCCACAGCAGGCGGTAGGCGAACGACGGGATGTCGCTCATGTGGATGCCGCCGCAGACGACGCGACCGCCCTTGCGCACCGCGCGCAGCGCCAGCGGCACCAGCGCACCCACCGGTGCGAAGATGATGGCCGCGTCCAGCGGCTCGGGCGGCCGCTCCTCGGAACTCCCGGCCCAGACCGCACCCAGCGAGCGCGCGAACGACTGCGCCTGCGTATCGCCCGCCCGCGTGAACGCATGGACCTGTCGACCCTGGTGGTGCGCGACTTGCGCGATCAGATGCGCGGCGGCGCCGAACCCGTACAGGCCCAGGCGCTTCGCATCGTCGCCCGCCATGCGCAGCGCGCGCCAGCCGATCAGCCCGGCACACAGCAGCGGCGCCAGGTGCACCGGGTCGCCCGGCAGATCGAGCGGCAGGCAGAACGCGGCGTCGGCGAGCACGTGCGTCGCAAAGCCGCCATCGCGGCCGTGCCCGGTGAACAGTGGCGTGTCGCACAAGTTCTCGCGGCCGAGGCGGCAGTAGGCGCAGTGCCCGCAGGTGTGCGCGAGCCACGGCACGCCGACGCGTTGGCCCAAGCGCAAGCCGTCGACGCCGCCACCGAGGCCGTCGACGATGCCGACGATCTCGTGCCCCGGCACGATCGGCAACCGGGGGAGCGCCAGGTCGCCGTCGACCACGTGCAGATCCGTGCGGCACACGGCACAGGCTTCGACACGCAGGCGCACCTCGCCCGCGACCGGCTGCGGATCGGGGCGCTCTTCGAGGCGCAAGGCCTGGCCGGGCGCGTACAGGACCATCGCACGCATGGACCGGCGCAGGCCGCGCGTCAGCTCACTGGATCTCGATGGCCTTGGCGCCGCCGCCTTCACGCTTGGGCAGCGTCAGCTTCAGCACGCCGTCCTCGAGCTTGGCCACGACGCCCTTGGCGTCGATCTCGTGCGCCAGCGTGAACCCGCGCGAGGCGCTGCCGACATACGTCTCTTTCAGCACCACGCGACCGGCGGACTTCTCTTCCCGGTCCTTCTTGACCTCGGCCGAGATGGAGACGAAGTTGCCGTCCACCTTGACGCGGATGTCCTCTTTCTTGGCGCCCGGGATCTCGGCGCGGACTTCGTAGTCCTTGTCCTTCTCGGTGACGTCGATGCGGATCTCGCCCGGGCTGTCTTCCTCGGCGAAACGCGCCGGCCAGCCGACGCGGCGGAACAGCTCCGGGAACAGGCGGTCGATCGGGTCGTATCGGGTCAAGGCACTCATGGGGCTTCTCCTTCAAACGAGCGTGGGGTCGTGCGAGACGTGATCGTGTCGGCGAGACGGGCCGACGAAAACGACTCTAGTTCGGTCTTCCCGACCTGCATTGAGTTGCGTCAACGGCGATGGCGCTTCGCCGTCGACCCGGCAGGGTCAGTGCGCCATCAAGACCGGCAAGGTCATCGAGCGCAGGACCGTGCGCGACGCCCCGCCGAGCACGAGCTCGCGGGCGCGGCTGTGCCCGTAACACCCCATGACCAGCAGGCCCGCGCCGACATCGGCCGCCAGCGACAGCAGTGCGTCACCGGCCGACTCGGACGGCACCGACGGGTGGTGCTGGACGGGGGCCTGAACGCCGTGCAGTCGAAGGTAGTCCTCGAGCGCCTGCACCGATGCGTCGAGCGCGCCCGGTTCATCGGCCACGGCCAGGTGGATGCGGGATGCGCGCTGCAGAAACGGCATCGCTGCCGAGACGGCGTGAGCGGATTCGCGCGACGCCTTCCAGGCGATCAGGACCTCCGGGCCGAACGTCGTGCGGGTGTCGACATAGGGCACCACCAGCGCCGGTCTGCCGCTGGCCAGCAGCACCGATGGGACGAAGTCCGATGGAATGCCGGCGGTCAACGGGTCGGACGCGTCGTGCTGGCCGAGGACGAGCAGGTCGGCGCACAGCGCCTGGGCCGCGACGCCCGGTATCACCGCGGCATCGTCCAGTTCGCGCCAGGGGACCGGCGGCGTCGCGCTCGGGACCGAGCGATCGAACAAGGCCTTCGCCTGGTCACGGTAGTCGATGTCGAGCTGCCGAAGCATGGGAAGCACTTCGGCGGCGCCATCGGCCATCACGAACGGGACACTGAACGCGGCCGGGGTGCTGGCATACAAGGCCGTGACGCGCCCGTCGTGCTGCGCCGCCAACTCGCAGGCCAGGGCCAGACGCTTGGCGCTGCGGGGCGAGGCGTCGATGTGGAGCAGGATCGATCGAAGGGTGTTCACGGCGGCGGTCTCCCATGGCAGGACGTTTGCATCCTACCGCGAGCTCCGCGCCGGGCGCTTGGTTTGGATCAACCCGCCCGGGTGTCAGCGTTGCCGCACGTAGGTGCCCGGCGCAGCCTCGAGCGGTGCCAGCCCAGCCTCGGGCGCGCCCATCGGAGGCGGCGGAGTTCTTCGCGTGGAGCGCTCCTTCAACCAGCCGACCCAGGCCTCCCACCACGATCCCGCGACCGAGGGCGTCTGCGCCAGCCACTCGTCGGGACCCAGCAATCGATCGCCGGGACGCCATTGACGCAGCCGGTAGCTCGACAAGGCCGAGCCGGGCGGGTTCACGATGCCCACGTTGTGACCACCGGCCGTCAGCACGAAGGTCTGTTCCGCGCCGGCCAGCGAATGCAACTTGAACACCGATCGCCACGGGGCGACGTGGTCCTGGACCGTGCCGACGCTGAAGATCGGTGCACGGATGTCGTGCAGGTTCACCGGCCTGCCATCGACCATCCATTCGCCACGGGCGAGTGCGTTGTTCAGGAACAGGCCCCGCAGGTACTCCGAGTGCATGCGCAACGGCAGGCGCGTGCCGTCGGCGTTCCAGGCCATCAGGTCGCTCATCGGCAGCCGCTCGCCGAGCAGCTGGTTGGTGAGCCGGTACGACCACACCAGATCGTTGGACCGCAGCATCTGGAAGGCGCCCGCCATCTGCCGCTTGTCCAGGTAGCCGCGCTGTCCCATCAGGGTCTCCAGGAACGCGACCTGACCCTCGTCGATGAACAGCGCGAGCTCTCCGGGGTCCGTGAAGTCCGTCTGCGCGGCCATCAAGGTCAGGCTGCGCAGCGTGTCGTCGCCGCGGCGCGCCAGCCCGGCGGCGGCGATGGCCAGCAGCGTTCCGCCGAGGCAGTAGCCGGCCGCATGAACACGCGCATGCGGCACGATGCTGCGGATCGCCTGGAGCGCGGCGCGTACGCCCAGGCGCTCGTAGTCGTCCATGCCCAGATCGCGGTCCCTGCCGTCCGGGTTCTTCCAGGAGATCGCGAACACGGTGAAGCCCTGCTCGACCAGGTGCCTGACCATCGAATTGCTCGGCGACAGGTCGAGCACGTAGTACTTCATGATCCAGGCGGGCACGATCAGCACCGGTTCGGCATGCACGGTGCGGGTGGCCGGCGCGTACTGGATCAACTCGATCAGCTCGTTGCGCAAGACCACCCGCCCGGGCGTGATGGCCACGTCGCGGCCGACCTCGAACGCCTCGGCCCCGGCGGGCGGAAGGTCGACGCCCTGGCGCCAGGCATCCTCGAACGCATGGGCGGCACCGCGCAGCAGATTCGCGCCGCCTTCGCGCACCGTGCGCTGCCGCACGACCGGGTTCGTCGAGACGAAGTTCGAAGGTGCCACCATGTCCAGCCATTGGCGGGCGGCAAAGCTCGTCATGGCTTCGTGGTGCCGCGAGACGCCGGGCACCGCCGTCGTCGCACGCTGCCACCATTGCTCCTGGAGCAGGAACGACTGGGCGATCCAGCGATAGGGCGGCGCCTGCCAGGCGGGATCGGCGAAGCGCTTGTCCTGCGGCATCGGCTGGATGTCGCCCGGCGCTTCGGCGCCGGTGCCCCAGGCGCGGGCCCACTGCTCCAGGCCGTACTGGGCCAGCTCCCACTGTTTTGCCGGCGATGCCAGCAGGTGCACCCACCAGTCCGCCAGCGCGCCGGCGGCCGTCGCGGGGGCGATTGCCGCCCCCGGAATCAGCCCTTCGGGCGTGAGCTGCCGCTCGAGCTGCTGGAAGGACCGAAAGGTTTCCGACGGCACGCTGTCACGCCCGAGCCACGGGCTGGCAGCGCGTTCCTGCGAGCCCGGCCGGCGCACCGACGGCAGTGCCGCAGGCGCGAGACGAGCGATTCGTTTGACCAACCCGGACTCCGTGACTGCCGCCATGCCGCGATTAGCGCATCTGCGGCCCGCAGCGCCCTTGCGCCGGCTCAAGAGCGCGTCGGCGCCAGCGCGCGACACGGAAGCCGCGCGTGTTCTGGATGGGCATGGGCTCGCTCAGCGAGCGCCTGGCACGCGCTCGACCCGGTAGCCGCGCTCGTCGCGCAACTTCTCCCAGGCCAGCCGCTTCTCCTCGGCAGAGGCTCGGCGTCCGGCGATCGCCTGGGCGATCTGCTCGATCGCGTCGCCAGGCGTCGCGCGCGGCATCACCATGCGCCGGCCCCGTTCGTCCAGGATGATGTACATGGGGTCAGCCCCGCCTTCCGACGGCCTCGGACCCGCGCCCGAGCGTCTGGTCCGAACTCGTCTCCCGGAAGTCCTCGGTGTCCAGGCCGCTCATCAGATCGAACGAGGACAGTCGCCACAGCACTGGTGTCCCGGGCTCGGCCGAGTGAATGCGCGGCCCCGCGTCGCGCGGCCTGCGAAAGGCACGGAGCAGCAGTTGCTTCAGGTCGGTTGCATGCGACACGTTGGCCTCCCGTGGTCCCGAGGGGCCCGATCCACCATTGCAAGGGCAACGATTCTCGGGACAGGGTTGCCCCTAGAACTAGGGGTCAAGGAAGCATTATGTTACAGATGCCAAGGCGCCGGAAGCGGCGTGCCCGTCTTGCTCAGCGCAGGAAGCGATCGAGCGACCGCGCGCCGGTCTCGCGCAGGGTCTGCCGCGCCAGTGCACCGAGCGTCTCGATCGCCTGCGGCGTCGCGACGTCGATGCCCAGGCCGGCGTCGGCAGGCCAGTCGGCGTCCAGCCGCAGATAGCGGTCGGCCAGACGATCCTCGACCATCGCCTGGACATGCTGCTGCTGGACCGAGAGCAGCGTCAGCACCAGACGGCCATCCGCCAGCCAGCCGACCGCGCCGGCGTCGTCGCGCACGCCCTGCGCAGGCCGGTAGTGGGCGGTGGCGGTGCCGATCGAGAGCATCGAGACCTGCGAGGGGTCGATGCCCATGAAGTGCTCGAGCTCGTGCAGGGCGACCTGGTCGGGCGCGACCGCGAACAGGCCGCCGTCGGCGTACAGCCGCCGACCGACGCGCACCGCCGGGAAATAGGACGGCGCGGCGCAGGCCGCCATCGCGACGTCGACGGCGCGCAACTGCCCGTCGCCCATCGAGGGCTGTGCGTGCGGGGTCTTGAACACCTTGGTCTGGCACAGGCCGACGTCGACCGCGGGCACGACCACCGGGTGCAGTGCATCGCCCAGCCGCTGGTCCCCGAGCTTGGCGCGCAGCGCCTCGCGCAGCGCTGCACCGGAGTATTTGGGGCCGGTGACGGAGCGGCTCAGGTCGATCAGCCGGCTCAGCGGCCCGGCCGGCAACGCCCGGCTGGAGAAGACCTGCGGCCCGTGTTCCCTGAACAGGCTCACGAGTTCGGCCATCGGGATCTCGAAAGCCAGCGCGAGCGCGAGCACGGCGCCGATCGACGTGCCGGCGAGCAGGTCGAAACGCCGCGCCAGCGGCACGCCGGCGCGGGCCTCGAGTTCCTCGAGCACGACCGCCGTGTACAGGCCGAGAAAACCGCCACCGGCGAGCGCGAGCACGCGCCTCGGGCCGCGCGCGGGTGGCGGGAATGCCGGCTTGGCCGGTGGCACCGGTGCCATCTACACGCGGCGCGGCTGGACCCGCGGACCGTCCCTGACCGCGGCGGCCGGATCGACGAACCCAGTGGCCGGCGGTGCCGAGTGGACCTGCCAGTTCGAGGGCGCAAGGAGAGCATTCATCGGGACGTTCGGTGGCGCAGCGCTGCGCATCGTGCCGGGGCCGGTGCGGCCGGCGATTGCGCTGGGTCAATGCGCGGATCGGTGGCCGTGCAAGCACCGCCGCCGAAGATTGCGCAGGCTCAATCGCTCGCGGCCGGCCGTCCATAGACTGGGTTTCAGCGGGAGTCCCGTGGCGTCGCGATCGTCGATCGCCGTGCCGGGGTTCCGCTCCGTCGATGTCCTTTCGAAGTCACCCCCACAGGATGCGCCATGACCAAGACCTCCGCCCGATCCACCGCGCCCGATTCGGGTTGCGAACTGAGTGCCGCGTCGCTCAAACAGCTGAAATCGGCCGCGCGCCGGCACCCGAAGATCACCGAGTCGCTCGAAGTCGCACGCGAAGTCGGCGTGATCGCGGCCGAGGCGGTCAGGCAGGTCGCCACCGGGATCAGGCAGGGCGCCCAGGAAGTCGCGGCCCGGCATGCCGCGGTGCCGGTGGCGGCGAAACCCCGCCAGCGGCGCGCGTCGGCGGCGCCGAAGGTCGGGTGAACGCGGCGGAGCGTCGGTGATGTCGGCCAAGCAGCTGCTGTTTCGCGAGGAAGCCCGCGACAAGATCCGCCGCGGCGTCGACGCGCTCGCCGATGCCGTCAAGGTGACGCTCGGCCCGCGCGGTCGCACCGTGATCCTCGACCGCGACTACGGGCCGCCGCAGATCGTCAACTCGGGCGTGCTGGTCGCCAAGTCCGTGGAGCTCGAGGACCGCTTCGAGAACATGGGGGCGCAGCTGCTGCGCGAAGTGGCCGCCCGCACCAGCGAGATGGCCGGCGACGGCACCACCACCGCCACGGTGCTGGCCCACGCCATGATTCAGGAAGGTCTGCG
>JAYSLR010000414.1:0-2768 GCA_043725365.1 Rhizobacter sp.
GGCCGCGCGCCCGGCGGCTGGAACATGCCGCGGATCAGCGAGGTGGCGCTGACCGGCAGCGGGTGGGCGCTCACGCGGTCGGTATCCGGCGCGCCGGCGACGGCCCGCGCCACGGCGCGTTCGCGCACGAAGAAGCCGCGCTGCTTGCGCGCCTCGACGAGGCCGAGCGCGAGCAACTGGTCGTAGGCCGCGACCACCGTGTGCGCGCTGACCTGGTGGCGGCGCGCACACTCGCGCACCGACGGCAGCCGCGCGCCCGGCGCCAGCAGGCGCTGCTGGATGCGGTCCTTGAACCGGCCGGCGAGTTGCTCGGTCAGCGTCGCGTCGGCACCGCGTGACAGTGCGGCCGACTGCGCGGCGGGTGAATCGTCCAGCATGCGGGGTGGTGCCTGTTGTGCTGCCCCGATGACCGATACAGAGTCTCGGGACAAGTCGCAAAGTGTACTGGCTCTGTGCTGGTCTTGCGGCGTAGACTGCGGCCATGACGACGCGTGCGCACGACGAGACCCGGGGCCTGTGGCTCGGGCTGCTGGGCGTCGTGATCTTCGCGATGACCCTGCCGATGACGCGCCTGGCGGTCGGCCCGGCGAGCGACCCGCAGCTGCCGCCGCTGTTCGTCACCGCCGGTCGTGCGGCGTTCGCCGGTCTGCTCAGCGCCGGCTACCTGTGGGCCACCGGCGCCCCGCGCGTGCAGCGGCGGCACCTGGCGGCGCTGGCCACCTCGGCGCTCGGCACGGTCGTCGGCTTCCCGCTGTTCCTGAGCCTGGCGCTGCGCCAGGTCGACGCGATGCACGCGGCCGTCGTCACCGGGCTGATGCCGCTGGCGACGGCCGTGGCCGCGGCGATCCACTTCCGCCAGCGGCCGTCGAACGGGTTCTGGGCCTGCGCGGTGCTCGGCTGCGCGATGGTGCTGGCGTTCGCCGCCTGGCGCGGCGCCGGCCGGCTGTCGGCGGCCGACGGGCTGCTGCTGCTGGCCGTCGCCAGCACCGCGGTCGGCTACGTCGCCGGCGCCCGGGTCGCGGCGGAGCTGCCGGCCGAGCAGGTGATCTGCTGGGTGCTGGTGATCAGCCTGCCGCTGACGCTGCCGGCCATGCTCGCGACCTGGCCGACCGCGCCGGTGCGCGCGAGTGCGTGGGGCGGCTTCGCGTACGTCACCTTGTTCTCGATGTGGCTCGGCTTCTTCGCCTGGTACCGCGGCCTCGCGCTCGGCGGCACCGTGCGCGTCAGTCAGGTCCAGCTGGTGCAGCCGTTTCTCGCGCTGCTGTTCGCGGTGCCGGTGCTGGGCGAAACGCTCGATGCCACGACCGTGCTGTTCTCGCTCGCGGTGATCGCGGTCGTCTTCGTCGGCAAGAAGATGCCCGCCAGCGCGCCCTCGCTCCAACCCCGGACCCCGTGATGACTGCTCCCCATCCCCCCGCCACGCCCTGGCAGCTCGCGCGGCGCGCCGAGCGCATGAACCCGTCGGTGATCCGCGAGATCCTGAAGGTCACCGAGCGGCCCGGCATCGTCTCGCTGGCCGGCGGGCTGCCGTCGCCGGACAGCTTCCCGATCGAGGCGATGCGCGAGGCCACCGCGCGCGTGCTGCGCGATCACCCCCGCGAGGCGCTGCAGTACGCCGCCAGCGAGGGCTTCGCGCCGCTGCGCGACTGGGTCGCGCAGCAGATGGCGGCGCAAGGGCTGAACGTGGACGCCTCGCAGGTGCTGATCACGACCGGCTCGCAGCAGGGGCTGGACCTGGTCGGCAAGGTGCTCATCGACGCCGGCAGCACGGTCGCGGTCGAATCGCCGACCTACCTCGGCGCGCTGCAGGCCTTCGCACCCTACGAGCCCGAGGTCGTCAGCGTGCCCTGCGACGACGAGGGCCCGCTGCCCGAGGCGCTCGGCGTCGCGCAGGGCGCGCGCTTCCTGTACATGCTGCCGAACTTCCAGAACCCGAGCGGGCGCTGCATGAGCGAGCGCCGCCGCGCCGCGCTCGTCGACGCGGCCCGCGCGCAGGGCTTGGCCGTCGTCGAGGACAACCCCTACGGTGACCTGTGGTTCGACGCGCCGCCGCCGCCGTCGCTGGCGTCGCGCTGGCCTGAGGGTACGGCCTATCTCGGCTCGTTCTCGAAGGTGCTCGCGCCGGGCCTGCGGCTGGGCTACGTGATCGCGCCGCCGGCGATGATGCCGAAGCTGCTGCAGGCCAAGCAGGCCGCCGACCTGCACACGCCGGGCTTCAACCAGCGCATCGTGTACGAGGTGATCCGCGACGGTTTCCTGCGCGACCACGTGCCGACGATCCGCGCGCGCTACAAGGCGCAGCGCGACGCGATGCGCGCCGCGCTCGAGAAGCACCTGCCCGCGGGCTGCCGCTGGAACGTGCCGAGCGGCGGCATGTTCTTCTGGGTCGAACTGCCCGAGGGCGTGGACGCGACCGCGCTGCTGCCGAAGGCGGTCGAGCTCGGCATTGCCTACGTGCCCGGCGCGGCGTTCTTCGCCGCCGACCCGAAGCCGAACACCCTGCGGCTGTCGTTCGTGACCGTGGCGCCGGCCGAGATCGCGCGCGGTGTCGCGTTGCTGGCGCAGGCGCTGAAGGACGCGGGATGACGCGGGCCGAGCGCCGGGCCGCTCCCAAGCCGGCCCGCATCTCCCCGGGCGAGGGGCGAACCTTCACGCAGGTCGATGTCTTTACCGACACGCCGCTGCTGGGCAACCCGCTCGCGGTGGTGCACGACGCGCAGGGCCTGAGCGACGCGCAGATGGCGGCGTTCGCGCGCTGGACCAACCTG
>JAYSLR010000415.1:0-3269 GCA_043725365.1 Rhizobacter sp.
GCGATCGGCGTCTGGAGCCCGAGCCTTGCCGGCTTCGCGTTCGGCAGCCTGCTGCTGGGCATCCCGTTCACCGCGATCACCTTCTTCGCGATGCAGGAGGTGCGCCGCCTGCGGCCGCTGCTGGCGGCGAGTTTCATGGGCCTGCTGACCGCGATGTACGGCATCGGCCAGATCGTCGGGCCGCCGCTGGTCGCGCAGTTGCTCCGGCGCAGCGCGAGTGCCGGCGCGGGCTTCGCGCTGGCACTCGAGATCGCGGCCGGCGCGCTCGGTTTCGGCGCGCTTCTGTACCTGTGGATGATGCGGGCCTACCCGATGCACCGCCGCGCGGCTTAGGGCCTGTTAACGCCATGGGAGGGCACGCGTGACTCGGCAAACAGCCGCCCGCAAGGCGCCAAGCGCAGGCGTAGCCGCGCCTACGGCGAGCATTTGCAACGCGGCGGGCGGTTGTTTGCCGAGATCACCCGAAGGGCCGGTACCCCAAGGGCCGCAGGGCCGCGTTGCACGCTCGTTGTGTGCCAGAGGCACACGGCCTCGCGTGCGCCTTGCCCTGCGACCCTTGGGATACCGGCGCGTGCCCTCCCATGGCGTTAACAGGCCCTAGCCGCCGGCGCGCTTGGCCGGCCAGCCGGCCTGCTTCAGCCGGTCGATCACGTGCTCGACATGGTCGCCCTGGATCTCGATCACGCCGTCCTTCACGGTGCCGCCGGAACCGCAGGCCGCCTTCAGCTGCCTGGCCAGTCGGGTCAACGCCGCCGGGTCGAGCGCCAGGCCCTTCACCAGCGTCACGCCCTTGCCGGCGCGGCCCTTGGTTTCGCGCGAGACGCGCACGATGCCGTCACCGGACGGCACCGCCTTCTGGTTGCACAGGCATGCGGCGATCGGTTGCCGGCACGCCGGGCACATGCGCCCGGCGTCGGTCGAGTAGACCAGGCCGCCCTGATCGCGGCCCTTCATGGCGCCACCGCGTCGTCATCCGCCGCACCGGCGGTGCGCATCCACGGCATTCGCGCGACGATGACCTCGGCCATCGGCGAGGGCGTGCGGCCGCGCAGTGTCACGACGCCCATCTCCGAGAACAGCGGCGGCAGCCCGGCCAGCGGCAGGTGCACCAGCACGCCCTGCTCGACCAGCGCGGCCACCGACGCGTCGGGCGCCGCCAGGACCGTGTCGGTCGCCAGCGCGACGCGCTTGAGCGTCTCGACATCGTCGCATTCCAGCGCGAGCGGGGGCGTGTCGCCGGGCGGCAGGCGCAGCAACCGCGCCAGCGTGGCACGAACGGAACGCGGCAGACGCACCGAGGCGACGCCGAAGGCCCAGACTTGCGCCAGCGAGGCCGTGGCCTGTGCCGCGAGCGGGTGGCCGGGGCGCACGTAGAAGCTGCCGGTTTCGCGGCGCAGCGCGCGCACCAGCAGGCCCGGGTCGCGGGGCAGGTCGCGCGTGTCGGCGACGAAGAACTCGATGTCTTCATCGCGCAGGTGCCGGACCAGCAACTCCCAGTTGCCGACCTCGACGCGCACGTTGATGCCGGGGAATGATTCGCGCAGCCCGACCAGCACCTCCGACAGGAAAGAGGCCGCCGGGAACGGTCCGACACCAAAAGCCGTGTCGCCGAGGCGGCGGTCACGGTACAGGTCCATGTCACGCTTCAGGCAGCGGCTGTCGAACACGAGGCGCCGGGCGCGCTCGAGCACGAACGCGCCCGCCGGCGTCGGCGTGACCTCGGTGCTGCCGCGATCGAACAGGCGCAGACCGAATTCGGCCTCGGCGGCCTGGATGCTGCGCGTCAGCGCCGGCTGGCTCAGGTTCGACAGCTCGGCGGCACGCGCGAAGTTGCGCTTGTCGGCAAGCGCGACGATGTGGGTCAGGCGCTTGATGTCCATGGGCCTCGGGTGCAATGCGTCGAAGGCATCGAAGTTACTCCAACAATGCATTGGACTCAATTCGCACGGACACCAACAATGCGCTCGCAGGAGACAAGCCGATGAACCTGATTCAGAACCTCGCGCTGGTGGCGATCATCGCGGCCTTTGCCGTCGCGGAGATCGCCTCGGGCCGCCACAAGAGCTTCCACGCCACGCCCGACGACAGCAAGCTCGAACTGTTCATGTTCGTCGCGCTGGTCGCGGTGACGCAGCCGCTGATCTTCGCGGTCGCCGGCAAGCTCTGCGCGCTCGCGATGCCGGATTCGCGCGGCGCCTGGGCGCAACTGCCCTGGTGGGCGATGACCGCGATCCTGCTGGTGGGCGACGACATGACGCAGTACTGGTGGCACCGCCTGTCGCACACGCCGCTGCTGTGGCCGCTGCACCGCGCGCACCATACGGCGCACTACATGAGCATCCGCGTCACCTACCGCAACAACTTCTTCTACTACCTGATGATGCCGGGGCTGTGGGTCTCGGGCGTGTTGATCTACCTGGGCTTTGCCAACGTCTACCTGGTCTATGTGGTCGTCAAGCTCGCGGTGATCATGGGCGCGCACTGCGCGGTGCGCTGGGACGAGCCGCTGTACCGCATCAAGGCGCTGAACCCGCTGGCCTGGCTGCTCGAGCGCACGTTCTCGACGCCGGCCACGCACTGGGCCCACCACGCGCTGACCAATGCCGACGGCGTGGGCCACTACAAGGGCAATTTCGGCAACCTGCTGTTCGTGTGGGACCAGCTCTTCGGCACCGCGAAGATCACGCGCCGCTACCCGCCGAAGGTCGGCCTGCCCGACGACCTGGTGCACGGCAAGGAACGCTGGTTCGTCGAGATGTTCTACCCGCTGCTGCAGTCGCGGCGCGCGCACTCGGCGCTCGCGAAGGGCGGCCGCGCCTACGCCGAGGACGAGACCGCCGCGGTGCGCGCGCCGACCGCGTAGAAGGTGCGAGGCCTCAGCGCCGCACGATCTTCGCGCCGGTCAGCTGCTCCTGCGCCTCGACCAGCGCCGGCACGTACTTGCCGCCATGGCCGAGCGCGCTGGCGATCGCGAGCGACTGGTGCACCGCCTCGCCGACCAGCGACGGCACGTTCAGCGACTCGGCCAGGTGCGTGTAGTAGCGCAGGTCCTTGCGCGCGTTGTCGAGCTCGAACTTCAGGCCGGTCATGTCGCCGTCGAGCGTCTTCGCCATCGCCTGAAACAGCCCCGAGTTGACCGCGCCGGCCGAGACCAGCTCGACCAGCTTCTTCAGGTCGACGCCGGCACGCTGGCCGGTCGCGAAGGCCTCGGCGGTCGCGGTGCAGATCGCCTGCGCGATGAAGTTGTTCAGCAGCTTGATCGTGTGGCC
>JAYSLR010000416.1:0-7756 GCA_043725365.1 Rhizobacter sp.
GACCGAGGACTACTACGTCTTCAACAAGCTCGCGAAGGGCCTGATCGGCACCAACAACGTCGACACCAACTCGCGCCTGTGCATGAGCAGCGCGGTCGCCGGCTACAAGATGACGCTCGGCGCCGACGCGCCGCCGGCCTGCTACGACGACCTCGCGCAGGCGAGCACCCTGTTCATCGCCGGCTCGAACACCGCGTTCGCGCACCCGATCCTGTTCCGCCGCATCGAGGACGCGCGTGCCGCGAACCCGGCGCTGAGGATCATCGTCGCCGACCCGCGCCGCACCGAGACCGCGCAGGCCGCCGACCTGCACCTGCAGATCCTGCCCGGCACCGACGTGGCGCTGTTCAACGGCATGCTGCACGTGATGCTGTGGGAGGGCTGGCTGGACCACGCCTACATCGCAGCGCACACGAACGGCTTCGACGCGCTGAAGGCGCGCGTGCGCGATTTCGCGCCCCGAGAGGTCGCGAAGCTGTGCGGCATCCCGGAGGCCGACCTGGTGCAGGCCGCGCGCTGGTTCGCGAACCTGGAGGCCGGCGCGCCGGCCGGGCGAGCGCCGACGCTGTCGCTGTACTGCCAGGGCCTGAACCAGAGCGCGAGCGGCACGCTGAAGAACGCCGCGCTGATCAACCTGCACCTCGCGACCGGCCAGATCGGCCAACCCGGCGCCGGGCCGTTCTCGCTGACCGGCCAGCCGAACGCGATGGGCGGCCGCGAGGTCGGCGGCATGGCGAACCTGCTCAGCGCGCACCGCGACCTGGCGAACCCGGCGCACCGCGCCGAGGTCGCGGCGCTGTGGGGCGTGGACGATGTGCCGGCCGCGCCCGGCAAGACCGCGGTCGAGATGTTCGAGGCCGTCGCCGACGGCCAGATCAAGGCGCTGTGGATCGCGTGCACGAACCCGGCCCAGTCGATGCCCGACCAAACGACCGTGCGGCGCGCGCTCGAGCGCGCCGAGTTCGTCGTCGTGCAGGAGGCGTTCGCGACGACCGCCACCTGCGCCTACGCCGACCTGCTGCTGCCGGCCACGACCTGGGGCGAGAAGGACGGCAGCGTGACGAACAGCGAGCGCCGCATCAGCCGTGTGCGGCCGGCGGTCGCGGCGCCCGGCGCCGCGCACGAGGACTGGGCGATCGCGAGCGCGTTTGCGCAACGCCTCGAAGCGCGGCTGCGGCCGGGCCGGGCCACGCTGTTCCCGTACCCCGACGCGCGCTCGATCTGGAACGAGCACCGCGAGAGCACGCGCGGCCGCGACCTCGACATCACCGGCCTGAGCTACGCGCAGCTCGAGGCCGCGCCGGCGCAATGGCCCTGGCCCGAAGGCGCGAGCGCGGGCCGGGCACGCCTGTACGGCGACGGCGTCTTCCCGACCAGCGACGGCCGCGCGAACTTCGCCGACACGCCGTTCGAGCCCGTCGCCGAGCCGCGCGATGCGCGCTACCCGTACGCGCTGAACACTGGCCGGCTGCGCGACCAGTGGCACGGCATGAGCCGCACCGGCACGCTGGGCCGGCTGTTCGGCCACGTGCCCGAGCCGGCGCTCGAGATGAACGCCCAGGACATGGCGCGCCAGGGCCTGGTCGATGGCGACCTGGTGCAGGTCGAGTCGCGTCGCGGCACGCTCGTGATCCCGGTGCAGGCGAGTGCGCAGCAGGCGAGCGCGCAGGTCTTCATCGCGATGCACTGGGGCGAGGAGTTCCTGTCGGGTGCCGGCGCCGACGGCGCGCGCCTCGCCGGCGTCAACGCGCTGACGCCGGCGACGTTCTGCCCGCGCTCGAAGCAGCCCGAGTTGAAGCACGCCGCGGTCAAGGTCGCGAAGGCCGCGCTGCCGTGGCGGCTGCTCGCGCTCGCCTGGCTGCCCGAGGCCGCGGCGCTCGCGGCGCGCGAGGCGCTGCGCCCGGTGATGCGGGAGTTCGGCTTCGCCACGCTCGTGCCCTTCGGCCGCGAACGCAGCGGCGTGCTGCTGCGCGCCGCGGCGCTGCACGCACCCCCGTCGGCGTTGCTGCAGCAGATCGAGGCGCAGCTGGGCCTGGGCGCCGACGGCGCGCTGCACTATGCCGACGCACGCCGCGGCCAGCGCCGCACCGTGCGCCTCGCGGGCGAGGGCGCGGCGATGCGGCTGGACGGCTTCCTGTTCGGCGGCGACATCAGCGCCGAAGCCTGGGTGCGCCCCTTGCTGCAGGACGAGCTGCCGGCGCAGGCCTACGGTCGCATGCTGCTGTTGCCCGGGGCGACGCCGCCGGTCGCGCTCGCGCCGCGCGGGCGCCAGGTCTGCAGTTGCTTCGACGTGAGCGAGCCACGCATCGTGGCGACGCTCGCGACCGCCAGCGGCGCACCCGAGGCGCGTCTCGAGCAACTGCAGCGCGCGTTGAATTGCGGCACGAACTGCGGCTCGTGCCTACCCGAATTGCGCCGCCTGGTGCGCACCCACACGACGGCGCGGGGCGCCGCCGAGGAGGCCACGACATGAACACCACCGATCGGCGCCAGCCCGCGCCCACCGTCCACCTGGTCGGCGCCGGCCCCGGCGACGCGGAGCTGCTGACGCTCAAGGCGGTGCGCGCGATCCGCCAGGCCACGCTGCTGCTGGTCGACGACCTGGTCGGCGACGCGGTGCTGCGCTACGCGCGGCGCTCGGCGCGCATCGTCCACGTCGGCAAGCGCGGCGGCTGCGCGAGCACGCCGCAGGCCTTCATCGAGCGGCTGATGGCCGCCGAGGCGCTGGCCGGCGAGCGCGTCGTGCGGCTGAAGGGCGGCGATCCGTTCGTCTTCGGCCGCGGCGGCGAGGAGGTCGCGCACCTGCGCGCGCTCGGGCTGCACGTCGAGGTCGTCAACGGCATCACCGCGGGCCTGGCCGCGGCCACGGCGATCGGCGTGCCGCTGACGCACCGCGACCATGCGCACGGCGTGATCTTCGTGACCGGGCACGCGCGCGGCGACGGCACGCCGCTCGACTGGGCCACGCTCGCCGCAGCCGCGGCGCAGGGCCTGACGCTGGTGATCTACATGGGCATCGCGACGGTCGAGGCGATCGAGGCCGGGCTGCTGCAGGGCCTGGCCGGCGCCACGCCGGTGGCGATCGTCCAGCATGCGAGCCTGCCGCAGCAGCGCCACGCGTGCTGCACGCTGTCCGAACTGGCGTGCACGGTCGCACGCGAGGGGCTCGGCAGCCCGGCGGTCATCGTCGTCGGTGACGTGGTCGCGGCCGTGCACGCGCTGGCGCGGCCGGCGCAGCCGCGACTCAGGTCAGCCTGAGCAGCCGCTTCGCGTTTTCCTTCAGGATCAGCGGCTGGACCTCGGGCTTGAAGCCGGCTTCGGTGAAGTCCTTCATCCAGCGGTCGGGCTGGATCAGCGGGAAGTCCGAGCCGAACAGCATGCGGTCCCTCAGCAGCGTGTTCGCGTACTGCACCAGCTGCGGCGGAAAGTACTTCGGGCTCCAGCCCGACAGGTCGATCCAGACGTTGGGCTTGTGCATCGCCAGCGACAGCGCCTCGTCCTGCCAGGGCCAGCTCGGGTGCGCGACGACGATCTCGATGTCGGGGAAATCGATCGCCACGTCTTCCAGCAGCATCGGGTTGCTGTTCTGCAGGCGCAGCCCGCCGCCGCAGCGCATGCCGCTGCCGATGCCCGAGTGACCGCTGTGGAAGATCGCCGGCAGCTTGTACTCGGCGATGACCTCGTAGATCGGCCAGGCCATCTTGTCGTAGGGCTCGAAGCCCTGCACCGTGGGGTGGAACTTGAAGCCCTTGACACCGTAGTCCTCGATCAGCTTGCGGGCCTCGCGCGCACCCATTCTGCCCTTGTGCGGGTCGATGCTGCCGAACGCGATCATGATGTCGCTGTTGGCCTGCGCGGCCTCGGCGATCTCCTCGTTCGGGATGCGCCGGCGGCCCATCTGCGTCTCGGCATCGACCGTGAACATCACGAAGCCGATCTTCTTGTCGCGGTAGTACGCGAGCGACTCCGCCATCGTCGGCCGTTTGCTGGAGCGGAAGTACTTGTCGGCGGCGCGGTCGTACTCCTCGCCGTAGTTGTCGAACGGGTTCCAGCACGACACCTCGAGGTGGGTGTGGGTGTCGATCGCGATCAGGTCGGCGTGGTTCATGAAGCTCCTTCGCGGGTCACTGGCAGCTGAAGCTGTCGGCCGACTCGATGCTACCGCTGCCCTGGTAGCGCGCCACCTTGGGATAGGCGCACAGCGGGCGGGTGCGGGTGGCCGACCAGGTCGCCGGCACGTCGGCGTTCGCGCCCGCCGGGTTGCCCGGGCCGCGCGCGCTCACGGTGACGCGGTCGGGCGCCGTGCCCTGCTCGACCCAGGCGACCAGCGGCGTCAGCATGTCGAACTGGTCGGTGGTCGGGCCGCCCGAGCAGTGCGTCATGCCGGGCACGCGGTAGAAGCGCGCGAAGTCGCTGGCATCGCCGCCGTTGGCGGCGCGCAGGCCGTCGTACCAGCGGGTCATGTCGTCGCTCGAGAAGATCGGGTCGCTGGTGCCGTGGTAGACCATCATCTTCGCGCCGCGGTTCTTCAGCGTGCCCAGGTCGGTCGGGTTCGGCGGCGTCATGAACGACAGCGCGCTCTCGGTGTACGTCGCGTTGGTCGCCTGGACCTTGGAGAGCATCGCGTCGAGGTCGTCGGTCAGCGCGAAGGTCGCGCCGTTGAACGTGGCGGGGTCCTCCGGCGGCACCTCCCAGATCATCGCGGTGGCACCCGAGTCGAGCGCGGGCGGCGCGGTGAAGTTCCAGAACGCGGTGTTGCCGCCGCCCAGGCCGGCGTCGAACGGGAAGCTGGCGTAGATCTTCGTGCCGGCCGGCGTCGTCATGCCCGCGAAGCGCTGGCCGACGACGGTCTTCTGTGCCGCCGACAGGCAGGTACCGTCGCGCGCCCCGCTGCAGGTCGGCACGTCGCGGTCCAGGTTGAACGCGGCCTGGCAGGCGGTCGTGTCCTGCACCAGCCCGTCGCTCGTGCCGTCGAGCGCGTCGCACTTCGCGAGCACCGCGTTCGAGACCAGCGTGCGCTCGGCGGCCGTGAAGCCGGTCGAGACGTCGGCGGCGTTCGTCGCGACGGTGGCGTAGCTGCGGTAGGCCGCCATGTTGGCGATCGCCGCGAGCGGCAGGCGAAAGCCCGGGTCGCCGACGAGGAAGCCGTCGTACTGGTCGGCGTAGCGCGCCGCGGCGACCATCGTGTGGCGCCCGCCGTTCGAGCAGCCGCCGAAGTACGAGCGGTCCGGAGCCTTGCCGTAGGCGGTGCGGATCGCGCTCTTCGCCATCGGCGTCAACGTGCCGACCGCCTGGTACCCGTAGTCGAGCCGGGCCTGCGGATCGATGCCGAAGAACGGGCCCTGGCTGCCCACGTGGCCGGCGTCGGAGCTGATCACCGCGAAGCCCATCGCCAGCGCGTTGGTCAGCCCGGCCCCGCCGTTGACGGCGCCGGTGGCGGTGACGACGCTGCCGTCGATGCCGCCGTTGGCCTGGTAGAAGAAGCGCCCGTTCACGCGTTCGGCAGGCGCATCTCGAAGCCGATCGCGTAGGCGTTGCCGTCGACCGCGCTGACGCGCTGGTTCATCTTGCCGGTGATCTGGCAGTGCGCCGGCACCGGCGTGCCGGCGACCGTCAACGTGCCCGCGGGCACCGCGTTGGCGGCGCTGATCGTGGTGTTCGGAAACGAGATCCGGGTCGCGAGGTCGGTGCACGAGGCCAGCGTGGTGCCGGTCGCGGCGCTCAACTGCGGCAGCAGATAGTCACTGCCGCCGCAGGCCGGCAGCAGCGGCGTCACGCTCGCCACGAGCAGGGTGGCCATCAGGGGTCGTCGGTTCATGGGAGTCTCCTGGGGCTGTCGCCGATATGCCCAACGTCATCCGCCGCGGCGTCGGCTGACGATGATTTAGTTAACTGTAATAACTATATTGGCGAAGGAGATCATGGATTTCCCCTGGTCTCGCGCGCGTCCGCCGGCGCTGCCGAATCAAAGCGGCCCCACAGACAATCGACGGATGCGGGCGGCGCCGGCGGGTGCGGGTAAGTCCCAAGGGTCAAGGGACCTAAGTGTTTAATATATTTAATCATTACGATCGGATGCCCGTGCCTGCAAACTTCCACTCCCCCGGCGGGCTGCTCGCGCAGCTCGACCTGCTGCGCATCGAGCAGCGCGCGGCCGTGCTGCACCTGCGGCTGAACCGCCCGGCGAAGCGCAACGCGATCAACGACGCGCTGGTCGCGCAGCTGCAGACCGCGTTCGTGAACCTGCCCGAGAGCGTGAAGGTCGTCGTGCTCAGCGGCGAAGGCCAGCAGTTCTGCGCCGGCCTCGACCTGTCGGAGCTGGGCGAACGCAGCGTCGCCGAGGGCATCGTGCATTCGCGCTCGTGGCACGCGGCGTTCGAGCAGATCCAGTTCGGCCGCGTGCCGGTGATCGCGGTGCTGCACGGCGCGGTCGTCGGCGGCGGGCTCGAGCTGGCGAGCGCCGCGCACATCCGCGTCGCCGAGGCGAGCACGTTCTACGGTCTCCCCGAGGGCCAGCGCGGGCTGTTCGTCGGCGGCGGCGGGTCGGCGCGCGTGCCGCGGCTGATCGGCGCCGCGCGCATGGCCGACATGATGCTGACCGGCCGCGTCTACGACGCCGGCGAGGGCCACGCGATCGGCCTGTCGCAGTACCTCGTCGGCGAGGGCGAAGGTCTGACGAAGGCGCTCGTGCTGGCCGAGAAGGTCGCCGCGAACGCGCCGCTGTCGAACTTCGCGGTGATGCACGCGCTGCCGCGCATCGCCGACATGAACCAGGCCGACGGTCTGTTCACCGAATCGCTGATGGCCGCGATCGCGCAGGGCGACGACGCTGCCAAGGACCGCATGCGCGCGTTCCTCGACGGCAAGGCCGGCAAGGTGGGCAAGGCGTGAACGCACCCGCCGCGACGCCCCGTTATCGCGCGGTGCCGATGGGCGGCTCGCTGGCCGCGCGTTTCGCGCCGCGCGCCGACGGCAGCACCGTCGTCACCTCGACCGAAGCGCTGCGGCCCTATGCCGCGCGCCTGACCGATCGGCTGCTGCACTGGGCCGAGGTCGCCCCCGACCGCACGCTGGTCGCGAAGCGGGTCGACGGTGGCGACTGGCGCCGCGTCAGCTACGCGCAGGCACTCGCCAGCGCTCGCGCGATCGCGCAGGGGCTGATCGATCACGGCCTGAACGCCGAACGGCCGCTCGCGATCCTGTCCGACAACGACATCGAGCACCTGCTGCTGGGCCTGGGCGCGATGCTCGCCGGCGTGCCGTTCGCGCCGATCTCGGCCGCGTACTCGCTGCTGTCGCAGGACCACGGCAAGCTGCGCCACATCCTGGGCACGCTGACGCCGGGCATGGTCTTCGCCGCCGATGGCGCGGCGTTCGCGAGGGCGATCACGGCGGCCGTGCCGGCGCAGACGCCGGTCGTGCTGACGCGCGGCCGCATCGAGGGCCGCGCGACGCTCGCGTTCGACGAGCTCCACGCCACGCCCGCCACCGGCCAGGTCGACGCGGCCCACGCGCGCGTCGGCCCCGACACGATCGCCAAGTTCCTGTTCACCTCGGGCTCGACCAAGCTGCCGAAGGGCGTGATCAACACGCAGCGCATGCTGTGCAGCAACCAGCAGATGATCCGCCAGTGCTTCCCGCACCTGATGGAGGAGCCGCCGGTGCTGGTCGACTGGCTGCCCTGGAACCACACCTTCGGCGGCAACCACAACGTCGGCATCACGCTCTACAACGGCGGCACGCTCTACATCGACGA
>JAYSLR010000417.1:0-8175 GCA_043725365.1 Rhizobacter sp.
ATGTCGCCCATCACCTTCAGGCTGAACTCGGTGCTGAAAATGCAGGTGTTCTGGCCCTGGTCTTCCTTCAGGATGTCGGCCTGCACCGTGCCGCGCACGTTCGCCAGCACCCAGGCACGGATCTTCTGCGCCTCCTCGGCGGTGGGCTCGCGGCCGTTGTCGCTCTTGAACTTGTCGATGTTCTGGTCGATCGCGGTGTTCATGAACATCGCCAGGATCGTCGGCGCCGGGCCGTTGATCGTCATGCTCACGCTGGTGGCCGGGTTCGTCAGGTCGAAGCCCGAATACAGCACCTTCATGTCGTCGAGCGTGGCGATCGAGACGCCCGAATTGCCGACCTTGCCGTAGATGTCGGGCCGGATCGCCGGGTCGTTGCCGTAGAGCGTGACCGAGTCGAACGCGGTGGACAAGCGCTTGGCCGCCATCCCCGAACTGAGCAGCTTGAAGCGCGTGTTGGTGCGGAACGCGTCGCCCTCGCCGGCGAACATGCGCGTCGGGTCCTCGCCCTCGCGCTTGAACGCGAAGCTGCCGGCGGTGTACGGGAACGAGCCCGGCACGTTGTCCAGCATCAGCCACTTCAGGATCTCACCAAAGTCCTCGTAGGTCGGCAGCGCGACCTTGCGGATCTTGTTGCCGCTGAGCGTGGTGTGGGTGAGGGCGGTGCGGATCTCCTTGTCGCGGATCTTCACGACGTACTCGTCGCCGGCGTAGGCCTGCTGCATCTGCGGCCACATCGCCAGCAGCTTGGCCGCACGCGGGTCGAGCCGGGCTTCGCGCGTGCGCGCCAGGTCGTCGACGGCCTCGACCGCGCGGTGGCGCTCGGGCTTGTCGGTCTGCAGCATGCCGGCGGTCGCGCGCAGCTGCTGGATCGCGCGCGCCAGCGCGGCCTGCTCGCGCGCATGGCGCTTGTAGCCGCGCACCGTGTCGGCGATGTCGGCGAGGTAGCGCACGCGCGCGCCCGGCACGATCGGCACCTGGTGCGTGCTGTGGCGCGTCGCGGCGACCGGCAGCACGCCCGGGCCGACGGTCATGCCGAGCTGCGCCAGCCGCGGCAGCAGGGCCTGGTAGAGCGCGGTTACCCCGTCGTCGTTGAAGCGGCTGGCCATCGTGCCGAACACCGGCATCTCGTCGGTCGGCGTCTTCCAGGCCTCCTTGTTGCGCTGCACCTGCTTGGCCACGTCGCGCAGCGCATCCAGTGCGCCCTTGCGGTCGAACTTGTTGATCGCGACGAACTCGGCGAAGTCCAGCATGTCGATCTTCTCGAGCTGGCTGGCGGCGCCGAACTCGGGCGTCATCACGTACATCGGCACATCCACCAGCGGCACGATCGCCGCGTCGCCCTGGCCGATCCCGGAGGTCTCGACGATGATCAGGTCGAAGCCGCCGCTGGCCTTCACCGCGGCCAGCACGTCGGGCAGCGCCTGGCTGATCTCGCTGCCGAAGTCGCGGGTGGCCAACGAGCGCATGAAGACTCTCTGACCCTGGCTCCAGGGCTGGATCGCGTTCATCCGGATGCGGTCGCCGAGCAGCGCGCCGCCGCTCTTGCGACGGCTCGGGTCGATGCTGATGACGGCGACGCGCAGCGCGTCGTTCTGGTCCAGCCGGAGGCGCCGGATCAGCTCGTCGGTCAGGCTGGACTTGCCGGCGCCGCCGGTGCCGGTGATGCCCAGCACCGGCGTGGCCGCCTCGGTGGCTGCGGCGTGCAGCGCGGTCTTCAGCACGTCGCCGGCCTGGCCGTTCTCGAGTGCGGTGATCAGCTGCGCGAGCGCGCGCCAGTGCGCCTCGGTCCGGCCCTGGATGGCCGCGATCGACGTCGGCGCGTGGCCCGACAGCTCGACATCGCAGCGCATCACCATCTCGCCGATCATCCCGGCCAGGCCCATGCGCTGGCCGTCCTCGGGGCTGTAGATGCGTGTCACGCCGTAGCGCTGCAGTTCGGCGATCTCGCTGCCCACGATCACGCCGCCGCCGCCGCCGAAGACCTGGATGTGCGCGCCGCCGCGCGCCTTGAGCAGGTCGACCATGTACTTGAAGTACTCGACGTGGCCGCCCTGGTAGCTGCTGATCGCGATGCCCTGCGCGTCTTCCTGCAGCGCCGCGGTGACGACCTCGTCGACGGAGCGGTTGTGGCCGAGGTGGATGACCTCGGCGCCCATGCCCTGCAGGATGCGCCGCATGATGTTGATCGCCGCGTCGTGGCCGTCGAACAGGCTGGCGGCGGTGACGAAGCGCACCTTGTGCGTCGGGCGGTAGTTGGCCAGGGCCTTGAATTCGGCGGACAGGTCGGTCATGGGAGGGTCTCCGCGGCGGTCTCAGACCACCTTGATGTTCTTCAACGCCGGGTCGCTCGGCGGGTAGCGCAGTTTCAGGCCGGTCAGCACCTGCTTCATCGCGGTGGCGATCATCAGGTTGCGGTGCGTCTTCGAGTCCGACGGCACGATCGTCCACGGCGCCCAGCTCGTGCCGGTCGCGGCGATCGCGTCGCTGTAGGCCTGTTGATAGGCGTCCCAGTGCTTGCGCGTGTCCAGGTCGCCGACCGCGAACTTCCAGTTCTTCGTCGGATCGTCGAGCCGCTCCTGCAGCCGCACACGCTGCTCGTCCTTCGAGATGTGCAGAAGGAACTTGCAGATGACCGTGCCGGTCTCGGCGAGCATGCGCTCGAAATCGTTGATCTGCGCATAGCGCTGCCGCGTCTGCTCGGGCGTGATCCAGCCGCTGACCGGCGGCACCAGCACGTCCTCGTAGTGGCTGCGGTTGAAGATCATGACCTCGCCGTTGCCGGGCACCTGGCTGTGGATGCGCCACAGGTAATCGTGCACGCGCTCCGGCTCCGTGGGCGCCTTCCAGCCGATCGTGTGTACGCCCAGCGGGCTCATCTGGCCGAACACGCCGCGGATCGTGCCGTCCTTGCCGGCGGTGTCGGTGCCCTGCAGGACGACCAGCAGCCGGAAACGCTTGTCGGCCCAGAACAGGTTCTGCAGGTCGTCGAGTTCGATCGCGAGCGCGGCGGCGGCATCGCGGTCGCGCAGCTTGCTGCCGTTGCCGAAGGGCTTGGCCGCCGGGTCGAACGCCTTCAGGTCGAAACGCTTCGCGCCGCCCCTGCTGCTCAGTGCACCGGCGAACTGGTAGTCGGTCAACTTCGGCTTCTTCTTCGCCACGTGGCCTCCGCAGATTGCTGCAATTGACGTATACGTCAATTTGACAGTGTATCGCCACGGCGAATCCGCTAGACTTTTTGCGAACCTCACCCGCCCCATGCCCGACCCGATCGCGCCCGTCCGAATCGTCGCCTACACCGCCACCTCGGCCGTCGGCGTGGGCAAGGCCGCGATGCTGGCGGCGATGGACAGTCAGCGCAGCGGCCTTCGACCGAACGATTTCGGGCCGGCGCCGCTGCCGACCTGGATCGGCCGCGTCGACGGTCTCGATGCGCCGCTGCCCGACGCGCTCTCGGCCTGGGACTGCCGCAACCACCGCCTGGCCTGGCTCGGGCTGCATGCCGACGCCTTTCCCGACGCCGTCGCTCAGGTGCGCCGCCGCGTCGGCGCGGCGCGCGTCGCGGTCGTGATGGGCACCTCAACCTCGAGCATCGGCGCCACCGAAGACGCCTACCGCGTGCTCGATGCCGACGGCCACTTTCCGAAAAATCTGCGCAACCCGCGCCTGCACACGCCGCATTCGCTCGCCGACTTCGTGCAGCAGGTGCTGGGGCTGGCCGGCCCGTGCCTGACGGTCTCGACCGCGTGCTCGTCGAGCGCGAAGGCGTTCGCGGTGGCCGAGCGGCTGCTGCGGCTGAACCTGGTCGACGCGGCGGTCGTCGGCGGCGCCGACACCTTGTGCGGCAGCGTGCTGTTCGGCTTCAACGCGCTGCAACTGGTGTCGCCCGAGCCGTGCCGGCCGTTCGACGTGCGGCGCAGCGGCATCAACCTCGGCGAGGCCGCCGGCTTCGCGCTGCTCGAACGCGGCCCCGGCGCGCTGCAGCTGATCGGCCACGGCGAATCGAGCGACGCGCACCACATGTCGGCACCGCATCCGCAGGGCCTGGGTGCCGAGCGCGCGCTGAGCGACGCGCTCGCGCGCGCCGGCATCGGGCCGGAGGCCGTCGACCACATCAACCTGCACGGCACCGCGAGCGCGAAGAACGACGAGGTCGAGGCCGCGCTCGTGGCGCGCCGGTTCGGCGCGCGCACCCATGCCAGCTCGACCAAGGGCTTCACCGGCCACACGCTCGGACGCGCGGGCGTCGTCGAGGCGGCGTTCGGCCTGCTGGCGATCGAGACCGGGCTGATGCCCGGCACGCCGAACAGCGAACGGCTCGACCCGGTCTGCGGCCCGCAGATCCGGCTGCGGCCGGCGCAGGGCGATGTGCGCGTCGCGCTGAGCCATTCGTTCGGCTTCGGCGGCACGAACTGCGTGCTCGCGTTCGGGCGCGGGGAGGCGGTTTGAGTCTGCCGACCGCGTTCATCGAGGGCATCGCGCTGTGGGCGCCGACCCTGCCGGGCTGGGACGTCGCGGGCGCCGCATTCCGCGGCGCGGCGCCTGGCGCCGACCCGCCGGCGCGGCGCCCGGCGCCCGAACTGCTGCCCGCGGCCGAGCGCCGCCGTGCGCCCGACACGGTGGCGCTGGCGCTCGAGGTCGCGGGCCGGGCCGTCGCGCAATCCGGTCGGCGCCCCGACGAGTTGCTCAGCATCTTCACGTCGGCGCACGGCGATCTGGCGATCACCGACCATGTCTGCAGCACGCTGGCCGCGACGCCGATGCTGCTGTCGCCGACGAAGTTCCACAACTCGGTGCACAACGCCGCGTCGGGGTACTGGGGCATCGCGACCGGGTGCATGCGCGCGAGCACCGCGGTCAGCGCGTTCGAGTGCAGCTTTTCGGCCGGGCTGCTGGAGGCACTGACGCAGTGCGCGGCCGACGCCGCGCCGGTGCTGCTGGTCGGCTGCGACATCGCCGCCTGCGGCGCGCTGGTGTCGACCAACGACAGCCGCGGTCTGCTCGCGGTGGCGCTGGTGATCGCGCCGCAGCGCAGCGCGCACACGCTGTTCGCGCTGGACACGGCGCTCGTCGCCGGCGCGACCGAGCGTGTCCTGTTGCGGTCGGAGGCGGCGCTGGCGCTCGCCGGCAACGCGATGGCCGACGCGCTGCCGCTGTTCGAGGCGCTGGCGCGCGGCGAGCGCGCGCCGCTGGCGCTGCCGCTGTCGGCCACGCTCGCGCTGAGGCTGCAGCTGTCCGACGGAGGTGATCGCCGCTAAACGCCGCGGCGCTGCCCCGGCACAACCCGCATACTGCGGGCATGGATGAAGCGCCCGCCCTGCACGACGTCGTCATCATGGGGGGCGGCCTGGCCGGCCTGACGCTGGCGCTGCAGCTGAAGCAGCAATTCGCCGACATCGACGTGCTCGTGATCGAACGCCGCACGCACCCGGTGCCGCACGCGACGCACAAGGTCGGCGAGTCCTCGGTCGAGATCGGCGCGCACTACTTCAGCCAGGTGCTCGGGCTGCAGGCGCATCTGGACGAAGCGCAGCTGCGCAAGTTCGGGTTCCGTTTCTTCTTCAGCGAAGGCCGGCGCGACATCGACCAGGTCACCGAGATCGGCGCGAGCCGCTTCCTGTCGGTGCCCAGCTACCAGATCGACCGCGGCATCTTCGAGAACTTTCTCGGCCAGGAGGTGCAGCGCCGCGGCGTGCGCTTCGTCGATGCCGCGCTCGTGCGCGACATCGAACTCTCCGACGACGCCACGCCGCATCGCCTCGCGTACGAGGCCGGCGGCACGACGCACCGCGTGCGCGCACGCTGGCTCGTCGATGCCTGCGGCCGCGCCGGCCTGCTCAAGCGCAAGCTGAATCTCGCGCAACCGAACGCGCACCTGGCGAACGCGGTGTGGTTCCGCATCAAGGACCGCATCGACATCGACGGCTGGTCCGACAACGCGGCCTGGCATGCGCGCTGCGAGCCGCAGCGCTCGCGCTGGATGTCGACGAACCACCTGGTCGGCGCGGGCTACTGGGTGTGGCTGATCCCGCTCGCGTCGGGCTCGCACTCGGTGGGCATCGTCGCCGACCCGCGCATCCACCCGCTCGAGTCCATCAACAGTTTCGACAAGGCGATGGCGTGGTTCGAGACCTGGCAGCCGCGCCTGTTCGACGAACTCGACGGCAAGCGCGCGCTGCTGCAGGACTTCGCCTTCTTCCGCGATTTCTCGTACGGCTGCAGCCGCGTGTTCTCGGCGCAGCGCTGGGCGCTGACGGGCGAGGCCGGGCTGTTCCTGGACCCGTTCTATTCGCCGGGCAGCGACTTCATCGGTATCGCCAACACCTACATCACCGAGCTGATCGCGATCGACCGCGCCGGCCGGCCGCTCGCGGCGCACGCGCAGCTCTACGACCAGATCTACCACTCGTTCTACGAGAGCACGCTGGCGCTGTACACCGACCAGTACGCGATGTTCGGCGACCCCGAGGTGCTGCCGGTCAAGGTGATCTGGGACTACACGTACTACTGGGGCGTGCTCGCGCAGTTCTTCTTCCAGCGCCGCCTGACCGACCTGGCCGCGCTCGCCGCACTGCGCGACGAGCTCGCGCAGTGCCAGAAGCTGAACGTCGCGGCGCAGGCCTTCCTGCGCGAATGGTCGCTGGTCAGCGCCAAGCGTAACCCGGCGGTGATGCTCGACCAGGCCGCGCTGCCCTGGTTCGCCGAGCTGAACCGCAGCCTGAACGACACACTCGACGACGCGCAGTTCCGCGCCCGCGTGCGCGCCTCGACCGAGCAGCTGCGCACACTGGCCGCCGAGATGCTCGCGCGTGCCTGCGCCGAGCACCCGGGGCTGGACGGTGGTGCGCTGCGGGCTTTGCTCGCCACCGGCGCGGCACGGCACGACGCCGCCCCGCACCTGCTGGCCGCCTTCGCCTGATCGCCGCGCGCCCGCGCGCTCGTCCGCGGCGCCGGATAGGGGCACAATCGCGCCGGTTGGGACGCTGCGGCCCGCGCGATGACAGGGGGACGAATCCCCGGGCGCCGGCCGCAGGAAAGGAGAATCACGTGATCGCAGGCACGATTCCGATCAAGACCCCGCTGGGGCAGGCCGAGTTGAGCACCCGGCAGCGCCGCGTCAGCCAGCGCCACCGCACGGTGCTGTTCCTCGTCGATGGCCGGCGCAGCGCTGGCGACGTGCGCAGCATGGCCTTGCAGGCCGGCGTGCCCGAGGCCTGCTTCGACGAGCTGCTGGCGATGGGCCTGATCATGCTGACGGACCCGACCGTGCCGCTGCCGGCGGGCGCGCCATCGCGCTGGCCCGACGCGCCGCACGTTGATCTGCCACTCTCCGGCTTCGGCGCCGCCGGCGCGCAGCCCGATTCGCTGCTGCCGCCGTCGCGCACGCTGTACCCGTCGATCTCGACCGAATCGATGCTGGGCGACTCGCACAGGCCCGAATCGTGGCTGCCGTCCGGAGGCGCCGGCGCGCACGCCGCCCTCGACCCGGTCGTCGCCGAGGCGCGCGAGATCCTGCTGCGCGCGGTGCGCGCCGAAGCGCCGCTGGCCGGCTCGCTGACGCTGATGCGGCTGCGCCGCGCGCGCACGCGCGCCGACCTCGAGAGCCTGCTCGACGAGGTCGAGGCCCGCATCACCAAGCCGCATCGCAAGCTCGCCGCGGGCCTGACGATGGGCCGCGTGCGCCAGTTGCTCGGCAGTCGCGTCGATTCGTCGCTCGCCTCCGCCTGACGCGAACCATGACCTTTCTCGCGATCGACATCGGCGACACCCGCCTGCGGGCCACGTACCTGAGGCGGGCATGACCTTTCTCGCGATCGACATCGGCAACACCCGCCTCAAGTGGGCGCAGTACAGCTCGCCCGCGCCGAACGCGGCCTTGCTGCATCACGGCGCGGTGTTCCTCGAGACGATCGACAACCTCGCCGAGAACGAATGGCGTGCGCTGCCGGCGCCGGGCAGCATGCTCGGCTGCGTGGTCGCCGGCGAGGGCGTGAAGCGCCGCGTCGAGGAGCAGCTCGAGATCTGGGATGTCGAGCCGCGCTGGGTCGCCTCGAGCGCCTTCGCGTGCGGCGTGACCAACAGCTACGACCATCCGAGCCGGCTCGGCGTCGATCGCTGGGTCGCGCTGATCGGTGCGCGCCACCGCGTGCTGGCGCAGGGGCCGGCGCGGCCGGCGCT
>JAYSLR010000418.1:0-2894 GCA_043725365.1 Rhizobacter sp.
TCGGGCCGACGCACAGCACCATGCCGTAGGGTCGCTCGACCGCGTGCTTCAGGCGCGCGAGGTTGTCGGCCGAGAGCCCGAGGGCGTCGACCGGCATCGGCTTGGCCGACGACAGCAGGCGCATCACGACGTCTTCGAGGCCGTGGTTCGTCGGCACCGTCGCGACGCGCAGCTCGAGCTTGTGCTGCGGCGAGAACTTCGCGAAGTTGATCTTGCCGTCCTGCGGCTTGCGGCGCTCGGAAATGTCGAGCTCGCACATGATCTTGACGCGGGCGATCAGCGCGTTGCGGTAGTTCGGCGGCAGCTCGAGGTAGGTGCGCAGCACGCCGTCCTTGCGGAAGCGCACGCGGATCTTCTCGCGTCCCGGGTAGCTCTCGATGTGGATGTCGGAGACGCCCTCGCGGTCGGCCTCGATGATCATGTTGTTGAGCAGGCGCACCAGCGAGTTGTCGGACTGCTCGATCGGCCGGTCGTCGTCGTTGGCGCGTTCCAGGCCTTCCTTCTCGAGCGTCTCGACCAGCTTGCCGGTGTCGGGCAGGTCCAGGCGCATCGACAGCGCGCCGTCCTGGGCCGCGCTGCGCGGGCCGTCGATTGCGCCGATCTTCTCGTAGGCGGCGTGCATCACCGCGTCGATCGACTGGCTGTTCGCCAGCACCGGCACGACCTTCATCTGGGCGCTGAACTCCACCTCCTCGACCGCGCTGCGGCGGCGGGCCGGGTCGTCGAGCGCGACGATCAGGCGGCCGTCGCGCAGCAGCAGCGGCAGCACCTGCAGGCGCATCGCGACCGAGTAGCTCAGCCTGCGCAGCGCCTCGGCCTCGATCGGGAAGCTGTTGACGTCGACCAGCGGGTAGCCCATCTTGCGCGAGAGCGCGACCTGCAGGTCCTCGCGCGAGACCACGCCCGTGCGCACCAGCAGCTCGCCCAGCGGCACGCTGCGGTCGTTGCGCTGCTGTTCGAGCGCCTCCTGCAGCTGTTCGTCGTTGATCATGCCGAGCGAAACGAGCGCCTCGCCGATGCGCACCATCGGCATCTTCGCCTGGCGCTCGATCGCCTCGAGCAGTTGCAGCGGCGTGACGACATGGCGCGTCACCAGCACGTCGCCGAGCTTGCGCTCGCGCAGCCGCTGCTGCACGCCGGCGGCCTCCTGGATCTGGGCCGGGGTCGCGCTGTGCTGCTCGATCAGCAACTCGCCGATGCTGGAGCCGATCTCGAAGTAGTCGTAGGCGTTGCGCGGCACGAAGCAGCGCAGCACGCTGCCGTCGTCGTCGGCCGATCCGGCCTCGGCGCAGGGGTGGAACAGGAACAGGCCGAACTCGTTCTCGACGTGGCCGACGGTCTCGCCGGTCAGTTCGGTGCCGCTGGCCAGCGTGAGCTGGTACAGCGAATGGGCCCGATGCCCGAGCAGGCCGGCGTGCGGGTCACCGAGCGCGAGCGCACCGGGGCGCAGTGGGGTGGTCAGCGTCAGCGAGCGGAACTGGTCGAAGCGCAGCGGCAGCGTCGTGCGTGCCGGCGGCAGTTGCACGTGGGCGACCGCTTCCTCGGGCACGAAGAAGGTCAGCTTGCCCTTGGTGCGACTGTCGTTCAGGCCGATGATCTCGCAGGGCAGCGGGTCGGTCTGCGGCGTGGCGGGCGGGTAGCTGGCATAGGGCGGCGTCGGCCAGCAGAAGACGCCGCGGGTGGTCTTGTCGGTGAAGGACGTACCCGATCCGGCGGGCGCGTCGGCACCGCCCTGGTCCAGGTGCTCGGGGGCCTTGGCCCATTCCAGCGGGGTCAGCATCTCGGCCATCGCAAAGTCCTTGCAGCGGTTCGGCCCTGCGCACTCGCCCGGCGGGCGTGCGTCGGCCAACACTTCTTCACGAGGCGATGTTCGCGCCGCCCGCCCCGCCGCGATGGGCGGAAATGCGGGGATTGGGCCGGCCAGTTCGCGGCTTGCGGCGGGGGACGGGCGCCGCAAGGCGGCGTCCTTGTGGTACTCAGCCCTTCATCTGCAGCGGCAGGAAGGTGACGATCTGCGGGAAGGCGTACAGCAGCACGACCATCGCGACCATCAGCAGGAAGAACGGGAACGCGGCGCGTGCGATGTAGACGATGCTGCGCTGGGTCATGCCCTGCAGCACGAACAGGTTGAAGCCCACCGGCGGCGTGACCTGCGCCATCTCGACGACGATGACGATGAAGATGCCGAACCAGAGCGGGTCGATGCCGGCCTTCTGCACCGTCGGCTGGATCACGCCCATCGTCAGCACCACCATCGAGATGCCGTCGAGAAAGCAGCCGAGGACGACGTAGAACGCGGTCAGGGCAAGGATCAGGCCGAACTTCGAAAGGCCGAGCGTCCCGATCCATTCGGCCAGGTGCCGGGGCAGCCCGATATAGCCCATGCTGAGCGTGAGGAACGCGGCGCCGGCGAGGATCAGCGCGATCATGCAGTAGAGCCGCGTGCCGCCCATCAGCGAGTCGCGAAAGGTCGGCCATGTCATCGAACCCTGCACCGCCGAGATCGCCAGCGCGCCGACGACGCCGAGGCCGGCCGCTTCGGTGGCGGTGGCGATGCCGGCATAGATCGAGCCGAGCACCGCGGCGATCAGCAGCACCACCGGAATCAGGCTGCGCGACTCGCTGAGCTTTTCGGCAAAGCTCATCGGCGGGTCGGCCGGTGGAATTTTCTCGGCGTTGAACAGCGACCAGCCGCCGATGTAGAGCGAGAAGATCAGCGCCAGCAGCACCCCCGGGATCACGCCGGCGATGAAGAGCTGCGAGATCGAGACATCGGCGGTGACGCCGTAGACGATCATGATGATCGATGGCGGGATCAGCAGGCCGAGCGTTCCGGCGCCGGCGAGCGAACCGACCGACATGATCTCGGGGTAGCCGCGCCTGGCAAGCTCGGG
>JAYSLR010000419.1:0-12099 GCA_043725365.1 Rhizobacter sp.
CCGAGGAAGAGCGCAAGAACACCGCGTACCACGAGTCCGGCCATGCGCTCGTTGCGCGCCTGGTGCCCAAGGCCGACCCGGTGCACAAGGTCACCGTGATCCCGCGCGGCCGTGCGCTCGGCGTGACGATGCAGTTGCCCGAGGGCGACCGCTACAGCACCGACAAGGTTCGCATGCTCAGCACGATCTCGATCCTGTTCGGCGGGCGCATCGCCGAAGAGGTGTTCATCGGCGAAATGACGACCGGCGCCAGCAACGACTTCGAGCGCGCCACGCACATCGCGCGCGACATGGTCACGCGCTACGGCATGACCGACGCGCTGGGCACGATGGTCTATGCCGAGAACGAGGGCGAGATTTTCCTCGGCCGCTCGGTCACCAAGACCACGACGATGAGCGAGCAGACCATGCAGGCGGTGGACCGGGAGATCCGCCGCATCATCGACGAGCAGTACGCGATCGCGCGCAAGCTGATCGAGGACAACAAGGACAAGATGCACGCGATGGCGAACGCGTTGCTCGAGTACGAGACCATCGACACCGAGCAGATCGACGACATCATGAACGGCCGGCCGCCGCGCCCGCCGAAGGACTGGACGCCGTCGATGAGCAAGACCGTGCCGCCGACCCCGCCGGCCGCACCCGGCACGGCCGCGGCCACCGCCTGAGCGGAGCGCGGCGCGGCGATCGACACGGGGCCTCGGCCCCGTTTTTCATGGGCAACGCGAGACACGCATGCACTGGCAGACCACACGCTTTCGCATCGCGCTGACGCGCCCGCAGGTGATGGGCATCGTCAACGTCACGCCCGATTCGTTTTCCGACGGCGGCGCCCACGCGAGCACGGCGGCGGCGATCGCGCATTGCGAGCGGCTGCTGGCCGACGGCGCCGACCTGCTGGATCTGGGCGCCGAATCGACCCGCCCGGGCGCGCAGCCGGTGCCGCTCGACGTTGAGCTCGCGCGCCTGCTGCCGGTGCTCGATGCCGCGCTGACGCTCGGCTGCCCGGTCTCGGTCGATACCGGCAAGGCCGAGGTCATGGCGGCCGTGCTGGCGCGCGGCGCCGACATCGTCAACGACATCCACGCGCTGCAGGCGCCCGGCGCGCTCGATGCGGTTGCCGCTCACGCGGGCTGCGGCGTGTGCCTGATGCACATGCGCGGCACGCCCGAAACGATGCAACAGCGTCCGCAGTACGACGACGTCGTGGACGAGGTCGCCTCGTTCCTGCGCGAGCGCGTCTCGGCGCTGGCGGCGCGGGGCGTGGCGTCCGGGCGCATCGTCGTCGACCCGGGCATCGGCTTCGGCAAGAGCGTCGCGCACAACATCGAGCTGCTGCGGCGCCAGCATGAGTTGCTTGCAGTGGGGCGGCCCTTGCTGGTCGGCTGGTCGCGCAAGTCCACGCTCGGCGCGATCACCGGTCGTGCCGTCGGGCAGCGCCAGGTCGCCAGCGTCGCCGCTGCGCTCGCCGCAGTGCAGGCCGGGGCGCGCATTCTGCGCGTGCACGACGTCGCCGCGACGGTCGATGCGTTGAAGGTCTGGCAGGCGGCCGGGCTGCCGCACGGATAATCCGTCGGCCGCAACAGGCCGGGACACGGGGACAGCACGATGACAAGAGCGTATTTCGGCACCGACGGCATCCGCGGAACGGTCGGCCAGGCACCGATCACTGCCGACTTCATGCTGCGGCTCGGCCACGCGGTCGGCCGCGTGCTGAAGGCGAGCGAGGCGCGCCCGACCGTGCTGATCGGCAAGGACACGCGGATCTCCGGCTACATGATCGAATCGGCGCTCGAGGCCGGCTTCGCCTCAAGCGGCGTCGACGTGCTGCTGACCGGCCCGCTGCCCACGCCCGGCGTGGCCTACCTGACCCGTGCGCTGCGCCTGAGCCTGGGCGTGGTGATCAGCGCCTCGCACAACCCGTTCGGCGACAACGGCATCAAGTTCTTCTCGGCACGGGGCGAGAAGCTGCCCGACGCCTGGGAACTGCAGGTCGAGGAGGCCCTCGAGCAGCCGCCGCAATGGGTCGATTCGGCGCACCTGGGCAAGGCGCGGCGGATCGATGACGCGCGCGGGCGTTACATCGAGTTCTGCAAGAGCACCTTCAGCAGCGAACTGTCGCTGAAGGGCCTGAAGATCGTCGTGGACGCCGCCCACGGCGCGGCCTACCACGTCGCTCCGGACGTGTTCCACGAGCTCGGCGCCGACGTCGTCGCGATCGGCTGTGCGCCGAACGGCACCAACATCAATGCCGGCTTCGGCGCCACGTCGCCAGCGGCTCTGCTCGCGGCAGTCGAGGCCAACGCCGCCGATTACGGCGTCGCGCTCGACGGCGACGCCGACCGGCTGCAACTGGTCGACGCGGCAGGGCGCCTCTACAACGGCGACGAACTGCTTTACCTGATGGTGGCCGACCGCCTCGCGCAGGGCCTGCCGGTGCCGGGGGCGGTCGGTACCCTGATGACGAACATGGCGGTCGAGGTGGCGTTGCGGGATCGGGGCGTCGCGTTCGTGCGTGCCAAGGTCGGCGACCGCTACGTGCTGGAGGAACTGGTCGCGCGCGGCTGGCAACTCGGCGGCGAGGGGTCCGGCCACCTGCTCGCGCTCGATACCCACACGACCGGCGACGGCATCGTCAGCAGCCTGCTGGTGCTGCAGGCGGTGGCGCGCAGCGGCCGCACGCTGGCGCAGCTGCTGGACGGCGTGACGCTGTTCCCGCAGACGCTCGTCAACGTGCGTGTGAGGCCCGGCACCGATTGGGCGACGAACCGGCAGCTCGCGCAAGCCCTGGCCGAGGTGACCCGCGAGCTCGGCGATCAGGGCCGCGTGCTGATCCGTCCCTCCGGCACCGAGCCGCTGGTGCGGGTGATGGTCGAGGCCCGCGACGCTGCGCAGGCACAGCAGTGTGCGGAACGACTGGCGCAGACGCTGCGCTGAATCGCGCCCGGTCCGTGACAGGACCAAGATTCGTCGTGTCAGCGTCCGAAGCGGCGACGCTGGGGCTTTCGGTGATCCGACTCAATGAATCGGTGTCTTGTGACTGTCACAGTCATGTCACAAGGCGTCCTTAGAGTGCGAGGCACACGATTCATCTCCCAAGCCACAGAAAGGTGCTGCCCATGAACTTCCCGTTGATTCGATCGATCGCCTGCGTCGCAACGCTGGCGTCCGCCAGCGTCGGTGCCTGGGCCCAGGACATGACCGGCGCCGGCTCGAGCTTTGCCGCGCCGATCTATTCGAAGTGGGCCGATGCCTACAACAAGGTGACCGGTGCACGCCTGAATTACCAGTCGATCGGCTCCGGCGCCGGCCTGCAGCAGATTCGCTCCAAGACCGTCGACTTCGGTGCGTCGGACATGCCGCTGACCGATGCCGACCTGGCCAAGGACGGCCTGGTGCAGTTTCCCACCGTGATCGGCGCCGTCGTGCCGGTCGTCAACATCAAGGGCATCGCACCGGGGCAGATGAAGCTCACCGGCCAGGTGCTGGGCGACATCTACCTCGGCAAGATCACCAAGTGGAACGATCCGGCCGTTGCAGCGCTGAACCCCGGCGTGGCGCTGCCCGACGCGGCCATCTCCACCGTGCGGCGCGCGGATGGCTCGGGCACGACCTACATCTTCACGGATTACCTGTCGAAGGTGAACCCCGAATGGAAGACCAAGGTCGGCGTCGGCACGGCCGTCAACTGGCCCAGCGGCGCGGGCGGCAAGGGCAATGAAGGGGTTTCTTCGTTCGTGCAGCGCCTGCCGAACTCGATCGGCTACGTCGAATACGCGTATGCCAAGCAGAACAAGATGGCTTACGTGACGATGAAGAACCACGCCGGCAACTTCGTCGCGCCGGGTTCCGACAACGTCAAGGCCGCTGCGGCCGATGCCGACTGGGCCAAGAGCTTCTACCAGATGCTGACCGACCAGCCGGGTCAGCAGGCTTGGCCGATCAGCGGCGCGACCTTCGTGGTGATGCACAAGTCGCAGGACAAGCCGGTGAACGCGGCCAACACGCTGAAGTTCTTCGACTGGTCGTACGCCAACGGCGACAAGGCGGCGAACGATCTGGACTATGTGACGCTGCCGGATTCGGTCAAGGCGCTGATCCGCCACGAGTGGACCAGCAGCATCAAGGACACCTCGGGCAAGGCGGTCGCGTTCAAGTAACGGCGCGCTGCGACGGATGACGGCCGGTGCTGCTCGGGCAGCACCGGCCGATCCATTGCGTCGGGTGTCCGCTGCGTCGAACCGGCACCGGATTTCAGGAGGCATCTTGGCCGCTACACTCCCAGCCACACCTTATAACGACGCCAAGCCCATGGACCGATCCGTGCCGAAAGGTCGGCCCCCCGCGGCTCGTCGAGCCGCACCGTGGGCCGACGTGTTGTTCTCGGCGCTCGCGCACGCTGCCGCCTGGCTGACGCTCGCCCTGCTGGTCGGGATCCTCGGCTCGCTGGTCATCGGCGCCGCGCCCGCGATCAGGGAGTTCGGGCTGGGCTTCCTCTGGAGCAGCGACTGGGACCCGGTCCAGAACAAGTTCGGCGGCCTGGTGATGATCTACGGCACGCTGATGACCTCGTTCATCGCGCTGCTCATCGCCGTGCCGGTGAGTTTCGGCATCGCCCTGTTTCTCACCGAACTGTCGCCCGCCTGGCTGAAGCGCCCGCTGGGAACGGCCGTCGAACTGCTCGCCGCGGTGCCGTCGATCGTCTACGGCATGTGGGGCCTGCTGGTGTTCAGCCCGGTCCTGTCGACCTTCGTTCAACAGCCGCTGCAGGCCCTGTTCGCGGGCGTGCCGGTGCTGGGCGCGCTGTTCTCGGGGCCGCCGGTGGGCATCGGTCTGCTGTCGGCCGGCATCATCCTGGCGATCATGATCATTCCCTTCATCGCCTCGGTGATGCGCGACGTGTTCGAGGTCACCCCGGCGCTGCTGAAGGAGTCGGCCTACGGGTTGGGCTCCACGACCTGGGAGGTGATGTTCAAGGTCGTGCTGCCGTACACCAAGACCGGCGTCGTCGGCGGCATCATGCTCGGCCTCGGCCGCGCGCTCGGCGAGACCATGGCGGTGACCTTCGTGATCGGCAACTTCAACCAGCTCAATTCGCTGTCGCTGTTCGAAGCCGCCAACAGCATCACGTCGGCGCTCGCCAACGAGTTCGCCGAGGCCGGCGATGGGTTGCACAAGGCATCGCTCATGTACCTCGGCCTGGTGCTGTTCTTCATCACCTTCGTCGTGCTCGCCTTTTCGAAGTTGCTGCTGGCGCGACTCAAGCAGCGCGAAGGAGTTCGCTCATGAGGGCGACGCCCGCTTCAGGCGCGTTGCACGCCATCCGGCTCGCGAAGCACGCGAAGCGCCGGCGCGTGAACGCGATCGCGCTGACGCTCTCGCTCGCCGCGATGGCCTTCGGCCTGTTCTGGCTGTTGTGGATCCTGTTCGAGACTTTTCGCCTGGGCCTGGGCGGCATGAGCCTGGCGCTGTTCACGCAGATGACGCCGCCACCGCAGGACGACACCGGCGGGCTCGCGAACGCGATCTTCGGTTCGCTGACGATGGTCGGCCTGGCCACCGCGATGGGAACGCCCGTCGGCATCCTGGCAGGGGTCTACCTGGCCGAGTACGGCCAGAAGACCTGGCTGGGCAGCACGACGCGCTTCATCAATGACATCCTGCTGTCGGCGCCCTCGATCGTCATCGGCCTGTTCATCTATTCGACGGTGGTTGCCACGTCGAAGAGCTTCTCGGGCTGGGCCGGCGCGCTGGCGCTGGCGCTGATCGTCATTCCGGTCGTGATCCGGACCACCGAGAACATGCTGTCGCTGATCCCCAACGCGCTGCGCGAAGCCGCCTACGCGCTCGGCACGCCGAAGTGGCGGGTGATCATGACGGTCACCCTCAAATCGGCCCGCGCCGGTGTGCTGACGGGTGTGCTGCTCGCGCTGGCGCGCATCACCGGCGAGACGGCACCGCTGTTGTTCACCGCGCTGTCGAACCAGTTCTGGTCGAGCAACCTCGGTGGCCCGATGGCGAGCCTGCCGGTCACGATCTTCAAGTTCGCCATGAGCCCGTACGAGAATTGGCAGAAGCTGGCGTGGGCCGGCGTGTTCCTGATCACGATGGGCGTGCTGGTCCTGAACGTCATTGCGCGCACCTTCCTGCGCAACAAACACTGAGCCGAGAGCCCTCATGGACAAGAAACTCGACCTGCCCGTCACCGAGAAGCCCAAGCTCTCGGTGCGCAACTTGAACTTCTACTACGGCAGCTTCCAGGCGCTGAAGAACATCAGCCTGGACATCCCCGAGAACAAGGTCACCGCGTTCATCGGCCCGTCGGGCTGCGGCAAGTCGACGCTGCTGCGCACCTTCAACCGCATGTTCGAGCTCTACCCCGAGCAGCGCGCGGAAGGCGAGATCCTGCTCGATGGCGAGAACATCCTGACGAGCAAGGAAGACGTCTCGCTGATCCGCGCCAAGGTCGGCATGGTGTTCCAGAAGCCCACGCCGTTCCCGATGTCGATCTACGACAACATCGCGTTCGGCGTGAAGCTGTTCGAGTCGATGCCGCGCATCGAGATGGACGAACGCGTGGAGTGGGCCTTGAAGAAAGCCGCGCTGTGGAACGAGGTCAAGGACAAGCTGAACCAGAGCGGCTCGGGCCTGTCGGGCGGCCAGCAGCAGCGGCTGTGCATCGCGCGCGGGATCGCGATCAAGCCCGAGGTGCTGCTGCTCGACGAACCCTGCTCGGCGCTCGACCCGATCTCGACCGGCAAGATCGAGGAGCTGATCCACGAACTCAAGAGCGACTACACCGTCGTGATCGTCACCCACAACATGCAGCAGGCGGCACGCAGCTCCGACTACACGGCCTACATGTACCTCGGCGACCTTATCGAGTTCGGGCCGACCTCGGAGGTCTTCATGAAGCCGAAGAAGAAGGACACCGAGGACTACATCACCGGCCGCTTCGGCTGACCCAGGAGCCACCATGAGCGACAAACATCTTTCCACGCAGTTCGACGCCGAGCTCAGCGGCATCTCGACCCGGGTGCTCGAGATGGGCGGCATGGTCGAGTCGCAGGTCGAGCGCTCGGTCTATGCGCTGACCAACTTCAGCGCCGAGATCGCCTCCGAGGTGCTGATGACCGAGGAGCGCGTGAACCAGACCGAGATCGAGATCGACCGCGACCTCTCGACCATCATCGCGCGGCGCCAGCCGACCGCGCGCGACCTGCGCCTGTTGATCGCGATCTCGAAGACCATCGCCAACCTCGAGCGCGTCGGCGACGAGGCAGCGCGCATCGCGCGCACCGTGCAGCGCCTGCTGAACTCGGGTGTGTCGAGCCGCCTGCGGCTGCCGGTCAAGGACCTCGGCTACGAGGCCGAACTCGCGGTGTCGCAGCTGCGCAAGGCGCTCGACGCGTTCGCCCGGCTGGATGTCGAGAAGGCGGTCGAGGTGCTGAAGGCAGACGACCTGATCGACCAGGAATTCGAAGGGCTGATGCGCAAGCTGATCACCTTCATGATGGAAGACCCGCGCACGATCTCGTCGAGCATCGACTTGGTGTTCGTCGCCAAGGCGATCGAGCGCGTCGGCGATCATGCGAAGAACCTCGCCGAGCAGATCATCTACATCGTCAAGGGCACGGACGTGCGCCACAACTCGGTCGGCGACGTCGAGTCGCTGGTGCGGTGACAGGGAGATCGCGATGAGCCATATCCTGGTCGTCGAGGATGAAACGGCGATCGCCGAGCTGATCTCGATCAACCTGCGCCATGCCGGTTTCGAGGTCACGATCGCGGCGACCGCCGAGCAGGCGCAGGCCGCGGTCGACGGCGCGCTGCCGGACCTGATTGTCCTGGACTGGATGCTGCCCGGCCAGTCGGGGCTGGCGCTGGCCAAGCGCTGGCGCCGCGAGTCGCGCACGCGCGATCTGCCGGTCATCATGCTGACCGCGCGAGCCGACGAGGCCGACAAGATCCAGGGCCTGGACACCGGTGCCGACGACTACCTGACCAAGCCGTTTTCGACCAACGAGCTGATGGCGCGGATCCGCGCGGTGCTGCGGCGCAAGGCGCCGGAGGCGCTCGACGCGGTGGTCGAGGTCGGTCCGCTGCGCATCGATCCGGCGACGCGCCGCGTCGGCCGCGATGTGGACGGGCAAGCGCGCGACGTGAAGCTCGGCGCGACCGAGTTCCGCCTGCTGCACTTCTTCATGACGCACCCCGAGCGCGTGCACAGCCGCGCGCAACTGCTCGATCGCGTCTGGGGCGACCATGTGTTCATCGAGGAGCGCACGGTCGATGTGCACGTCAAGCGGCTGCGCGAAGCCTTGTCGCCGGTCGGTTGCGCGCAGATGATCGAGACCGTGCGCGGCGCCGGCTACCGGTTGACCCAGCAGGGCGCGGCCGGCTCGAACGCGCCGGCGACCGCGCTGTCAGCGTGAAGCGTCGGGCCCGGTTGCCGCTGCGATGAGCTGGCTGCTGCCGCGGCTCGTCGCCGTGCTGATCGTGACGGTGGCGGGCGGCATCGTCGGCTTGATGATTCCGGGCCACAGCGTGCCGCTGTTCGGTGCGCTGCTCGGCGTCGCGTTTGCGCTCGGCGTGATCGGCGTGCGCGACACGCTCAACGGCTATCGCCTGATCGCGTGGTTGCGCGGCTCCCAGGAAGACCCGGCGCCGCGCGACGCCGGCCTGTGGGGCGAACTCGGCTACCGCATCGAGCGCTCGATCCGGCTGCGCGAGCGGACCGCCGAGCTGGAGCGTGACCGGCTGACCCAATTCCTGTCGGCCATCGAAGCCTCGCCGAACGGCGTGATGCTGCTCGACGCCGGTGATCAGATCGAGTGGTGCAACTCGCTCGCCGCCGACCACTTCGGGCTCGACCCGCAACGCGACCGGCGCCAGCGCGTGACGAACCTGGTGCGCGCGCCGGCGTTCGTCGGCTACCTGCAGGCCGGGCGCTTCGACGAGCCGGTGCTGATCACCGATCCGCGCGGCGGGCGCACGCTGTCGGTGCTGGTGCGTGGCTACGGCGAGGGGCTGCGCCTCGTTCTGTCGCAGGACATCACCGAGCGCGAGCGCTCCGACCAGATGCGCCGCGACTTCGTCGCGAACGTCTCGCACGAGATCCGCACACCGCTGACGGTACTCGCCGGCTTCATCGAGACGATGACGAACCTGACGCTGACCGAGGTCGAGCGCAGGCGCGTGCTGACGCTGATGACGCAGCAGGCCGAACGCATGGGCACGCTGGTCGGCGATCTGCTGACGCTGGCACAACTCGAGGGCAGCCCGCGCCCGCATGCGGATCGCTGGGTTCCGCTCGCGCCGCTGTTCGCCCAGGTCGCCACCGATGCGAAGCTCCTGTCGGCGGGCCGCCACACGCTGGTGTTCCCGACGCTGCCGGAAGTGCAGATCGCCGGCGCGTCGAACGAGTTGCTCAGCGCGATCACCAACCTCGTCAACAACGCCGTGCGCTACACGCCCGCCGGAGGGCGCATCGAACTCGCCTGGAAGCAGCTGGCCGACGGCGCGGGCGAGATCGCGGTCTCCGACACCGGCCCCGGCATCGCGCGCGAACACCTGCCGCGCCTGACGGAGCGCTTCTACCGTGTCGACGGCAGCCGCTCGCGCGACACCGGCGGCACGGGCCTGGGGCTGTCGATCGTCAAGCACGTGGCGCAGCGCCATGGGGGCGAGCTCGACATCCAGAGCGAGCTCGGGCGCGGCTCGACCTTCCGGCTGGTGTTTCCGGCCGCGCGCGTGCGCGCCGCACCCGCGGCGTCGGCCACCACGGCGTCCGAGGAACGCGTGCTGCCGTGACAGGCGTGCTCAGCGACCGGCCGTGCGCGTGCTGCGGCGATAGATTGCGGTGACCTCGTCGTCGCTGGTGTTGCGCCGCTCGCGTGCGAGCAACTGCCACGCCGGGCCGGTCGCGCTGGGTGTGGCGCGCGTTTCCATCTGGAGGAGGAAGCGGCAGCGCGTGGCCGCGGCCGGCGTGATCGCGTCGACCCGATAGCCGCCGAGGTACTCGAGCGCAACCACCTGCGCGCGCGGCACGCCGGGCGCGGCGATGCAGGCGTCGGCCGGAACCCGGTGCGCAATGCGACGGATGAGCGAACGGTAGCTGCGCGCATTGTCCAGTGGCGGCAGCAGCAAGGTCATCACCAGAAGCCAGCACAACGCGACGCCGCTGGCGGGCAGCACCAGGCTCTTCCACAGCGGGTGCCGGCTGCGCCCGGTGCGCCACTTGACCAGCCACAGCCACGCCAGCGTACCCAGAGCCGCCAGGGTCAGCGTGAACGGCGAGAAAGCGTGCGTATAGCCGGGCGACAGCCGCGCGATGTTGGCGGCCGGCTGCGCCGGCACGCCGGTCTGCATCGAGCTGTAGATGACCCAGATCGCGCCCGCGCAGACGGTGAAGAAGCAGACCGAGAACCAGTCGATCGCCGCGGCCGTGCTGCGCTGCAGGGTCGGCAGCGCGAACGCGGCGAGCACCGCCAGCGGCGGCAGGCCGAGCATCAGGGCGCGTTCCGATGCACCCATCGCGATGCAGGCCAGCACGCAGACCAGCGCCGCGCCGAGCGGGATCGCAATGTGCCGGTCGGACAGGTGGCCGCGCCAGCGCCAGGCGGTCCATACCGCGAGCGGCCAGGCCGGCCAGGTGAACCAGGCCAGCAGCCGCAGAAGTTCCCAGGCGCCGGGCCACGACGCCGCACTCGCGACGACGCGCCAGCCCCACGCACCGAGCGCCGATGCGGCCAGCGCCGACAGCAGCGCGCTCGCGACGATCCACGGCACGAACCGGCGCGCCGGCTCGTAGCTCGATGCGTGGCAGAGAACGGCGCCGACCACGCCGAGCGCGATCGCGATCGCGGGCGCGCCGCTGGCGGCGAGGGCGGGCAGGGCGGCGAGCACCGCGAGCCGGGCCGGAAGCCCGCGGAACGGGCTCGCCGCGAGCGCATAGATGAACAGCGCGACGCTCGCCAGCTGCATGAGTTCAGGCGTGGTCTCGTGGCCGAGTTGCAGCAGGCCGAGCGAGGCGATCAGCGCGAGCAGCGCGCCGTCGGCGATCGCGCGCGCGTAGTCGATCGGGTCCGCCTCGCCGCCGAACGCGAACGGCAGGGGCTGCGCGGCCTCGGTGCGGGCGAGGTGGTAGGCGCTGTACCACGTCAGCACGAGCACCAGCACGAGCAGCAGCGCGAACGGGATGCGCGCGGCCAGCGCCGGGTCGAGCCAGGGCCCGAGCAGCTTGATGAACGAGGCCCCGAGCCAGTACGGCAGCAGTGCGGCATCGGCGGGCAGGCCGCCGACGGTTGGCGCAAGCCACGGGGTCCTGCCCTGCGCGATGTTCACCATGTAGCCGAACGCGGTGATGTCGGCGCTCTTCCACGGATCGCGACCGAACACGCCGGGAATCACGTACGCGGCGCAGAACAGCAGCAGTGCCAGGCGCGGCAGAGGCTGCGCGGCGCGCTGAGTGACGAGGGCTGGGTTCGGTGCGTTCAAGTCGGTGCGTGCGGTGCCAGGCGCGAATGATGCAGCAACTCGGCCAGCAAAAAAGGCAGCCGAAGCTGCCTTTTGATTGCCGGCGGCCGAAGCCACCCGTCGCGTACGGTCGAAGCGATTACTTCTTCGCGCCCAGGTGGGCAAACTTGTTGCGGAACTTCTCGACGCGACCGCCGAGCGAGTCGATGCTCTTTTGCGTGCCCGTGTAGAACGGGTGCGATTCGCTGGTCGTCTCGAGCTTGAACAGCGGCAGTTCGCGGCCGTCATCCATCTTGATGGTTTCCTTGGAGGTGGCGCACGAACGCGTCACGAACTTGAAACCGTTGGACAGGTCCACGAAGCAGACTTCGCGGTACTGGGGGTGGATGCCTTCTTTCATGGGGGAACCTCGTCGCCTTCTCTTGCCAGTCGTTGCGGAAGCCACGCCGAACCATTCGGCGCACTTTCCGCGATGCGGTAAATCAGAAATTATAGCCCAGGCCTCGCGTTTACCCACCCCGTCGCATCATGTCGAAGAAGTCGTGGTTGTTCTTGGTCGACTTCATCTTGTCGAGGATGAACTCCATCGCCTCGATCTCGTCCATCGGATACAGCAGCTTG
>JAYSLR010000420.1:0-4154 GCA_043725365.1 Rhizobacter sp.
CGTCGGCGGCGGCATCGTCGGCACGCACGCCGGCGACATGATCGGCGAGATCGCGCTGGCGATCGAGATGGGCGCCGACGCGGTCGACATCGGCAAGACCATCCACCCGCACCCGACGCTGGGCGAAAGCATCGGCCTGGCGGCCGAGGCCTTCGAGGGCGCGTGCACCGACCTGCCGCCGGTGAAGAAGTAGCGCGCCGCCGCGCGCGGTTCAGGCGATGTCGCCGCAGTGCACGTCGAAGCGGCCCTTGCGGCTGTCGGCGAAATAGAACCGGAGCGTTTCGCGCACGGTACGGAAGGCGAGTTCGTCCCACGGGATCTCGTCCTCGCGGAACAGACGGGCCTCGATCGTCTCGGGCCCCGGCGCGAACTCGGTGTCGAGCAACCGGGCGCGGAAGTACAGGTGCACCTGGCCGACCCGCACCACGCTGAGCACGCTGAACAGGCCCTGCAGTTCGAAATGCGCGCCGGCCTCCTCGATGGTCTCGCGCGCCGCGCCCTGCTCGGTGGTCTCGCCGAGCTCCATGAAACCGGCCGGCAGCGTCCACAGCCCGTAGCGCGGTTCGATGTTGCGCCGGCACAGCAGCACCTGGTCGCCCCAGACCGGCACCGTGCCGACCACGTTCAGCGGATTCTCGTAGTGGATGGTGTGGCACGCCGTGCAGGTGGCGCGCTCGCGGTTGTCGTCGGCGGGCACCGAGTAGACCGTCGCGCCGCCGCAGACCTTGCAGTGCCGGATGCCTTGCGGGATCAACATGGGGCACGAGTGTAGCTGCGCGATCCGCATCGCCGCGGGCGCCGCCCGGCACTGCGTGGCATCATTCCGCGATGATCGCGGCGCCGTTGCCGCCGCCTCCTCCGACCAACCAGGATTGCCGACCATGACCTTCGTTTTCACGCCGCCCGCCGCCGCTGCCGTTCCGGTCCAGGGAGGCGCGGCGACCGCGCTGTTCCCGGTGCACCGGATCTACTGCGTCGGGCGCAACTATGTCGAGCACGCCATCGAGATGGGGCACAGCGGGCGCGAGGCGCCGTTCTTCTTCATGAAGCCGGCCGATGCGGTGCTGCCGATCGCCGAAGGCACGGTCGGTCAGATGCACTACCCGACGCTGACCAAGAGCCTGCACCATGAGCTCGAGCTGGTCGTGGCGATCGGCAAGGGCGGGCGCGACATCCCCGCGGCACAGGCGCTCGAGCACGTCTGGGGCTACGCCGTCGGGCTGGACATGACGCGCCGCGACCTCCAGGGCGAGGCGAAGAAGCTCGGCCGGCCCTGGTGCATCGGCAAGGGCTTCGACGAATCGGCGCCGATCGGGCCGATCAAGCGCGCCGAAGAGTGCCGCCTCGACGCGAACACCGCGATCTCGCTCCAGGTCAACGGCAAGCCGCGCCAGTCGAGCACGCTGGGCAAGCTGATCTGGAGCGTGCCCGAGATCATCGAGCACCTGTCCCAGGCCTGGGAACTGGCGCCCGGCGACCTGATCTTCACCGGCACGCCGGAGGGCGTCGCCGCGGTCGAGGTCGGCGACACGCTGAGCGCGCGCGTCGACGGCGTCGGCACGCTGGAGTTCAAGCTCGTCGCGCGCTGAGACCGGTCGGTGCAGCTCTACAACTACGTCCGCTCGTCGGCCTCGTACCGCGTGCGCATCGCGCTCGCGCTGAAGGGCCTGGACTGCGAGCTGCTGCCGGTGCACCTGGTGCGCCGCGAGCAGGCCGGTGCGGCCTACCGGGCGATCGCGCCGTCGCAGCTGGTGCCGTCGCTGCGCATCGGCGACGAGTTGCTGACGCAGTCGATGGCGATCATCGAGTACCTCGACGAACTGCACCCCGAGCCCAGCCTGCTGCCCGGCGACGCGCTCGCGCGCGCCCGCATCCGCTCGCTCGCGCAGGACGTGGCCTGCGAGATCCACCCTCTCAACAACCTGCGCGTGCTGCGCTACCTCGTTCACGAGATGAAGGTCGGCGAGGACGACAAGACGCGCTGGTACAAGCACTGGGTCGAAAGCGGGCTCGAGGTCGTGGAGCAGCGCCTTGCCGGCGATGCGCGCACCGGCCGCTTCTGCCATGGCGACACCCCGACGCTGGCCGACTGCGTGCTGGTGCCGCAGATCGTCAATGCGCAGCGCTTCGAATGCCGGCTCGATCACCTGCCGACGGTGATGCGCGTGTTCGACGAGTGCATGCGACTGGCCGCGTTCGCGACGACGCAGCCGTCGGCCTACCCCGAGCCGGCCTGATGCGTGGCACGCGCCTGCCGAGCCCGGACCGGCTCGGGCCCGACTGGCCTGCGGCGAACGTCGGCGCGTTGATGACGACGCGCCGCGGCGGCGTCAGCGTGCCGCCTTTCGACAGCTTCAATCTGCGCGCGCAGATCGGCGACGACCCCCAGGCCGTCGCGCACAACCAGCAGGCGCTCGCTCAGGCAATCGGCGCCCGGCCGGTGTTCCTGGACCAGGTTCATGGTGCGGCGGTCGTGCGCCTGGGCGCGGTCGACGCCCAGGCCGGTGCCGCGCTGCACACGGCCGATGCGAGCGTGACCACCGAGCCGGGCATCGCCTGCGCGGTACAGGTCGCCGATTGCCTGCCGGTGCTGTTCGCCGCGCCGCACGGGCGCGCGGTCGGCGCCGCACACGCCGGCTGGCGCGGTCTCGCGCGCGGGGTGCTCGAGGCCACGCTCGCGGCGGTCTGCGACGCGGCCCGCTGCGAGCCGGCGCAGGTGCGGGTCTGGCTGGGCGCGTGCATCGGCCCGGACCACTTCGAGGTCGGTCCGGACGTGCTCGAGGCGTTCGGTGTTCCGGTCGGCGCTGCGGCGTCGGCGGGCTCGCTCGCTGCGTCGCGCTTCGTCGCGAAGGCGCCGGGCAAGTGGCTGGCCGATCTGCCGGCGCTGGCGCGCGATCGACTGCAGGCGGCCGGCGTGCATCAGCTCAGCGGCGGGGTCTGGTGCACGGTCGCGGACGCGTCAAGGTTCTTCTCGTTCCGGCGCGACCGCGTCACCGGCCGCATGGCCGCGGTGCTCTGGATCGAGCCCGGACCCGCTCGCTGAGCGCAGCCCGGCACCGCGCCGAGCGCGGCGCCGCGCCGGGCTGAAGAACAGGTAGCCGACGATTCCCAGCGGCAACACGCCGTACAGCAGCAGCGTGAACGCGGCGCCGAGCAGCGTGCCCTGCGGGCTCGTCGCTTCGACCAGCGCGACCATCAGGACGACATAGACCCAACCGACTGCCACCAACAGCATCAATGTGTCCTCACAAAGAGTATCTTATTGTGAAATGCGAAGTCATAATACGATACACGAAGGGATAGACTTCGGATGTACAAAGCGCTCGGACTCACGTAAAACGGCCTGCGAAGTCGCCCCGCCAGATCGACCAGAAAACCCGCTGCAGGAGACCCATGAAGAGCAAGCCAGATTCTGCGGCCACGTCGGTTCCCGACCTCGCCGCCAACGCCCAGGCGCTGGGCGAGACCTTCAGCGAGATCTGGAAGTCGATGTCCGGGCTGAGCCTGCCGGTGCCGGCGGTGGCCGAGTTGCAGGGCGCGTACCTGAAGCAGGCGAGCGAGCTGTGGAACAAGACACTGCACGCGCAGACCGCCGCGCCGACGGATCGCCGCTTCGCCGCCGCCGACTGGGCCGACAACCCGGCCAGCGCCTACACCGCCCAGATGTACCTGCTGAACGCGCGCACGCTGATGCAGATGGCCGACAGCCTGCAAGGCGACGAGAAGACGCGTCAGCGCATCCGCTTCGCGGTGCAGCAGTGGATCGACGCGGCCGCACCGAGCAACTACCTCGCGCTGAACCCCGAGGCGCAGCGCAAGGCCCTCGAGACGAAGGGCGAGAGCATCGCGATCGGCATGAAGCACCTGCTCGCCGACGTGCGCCAGGGCCATGTCTCGCAGACCGACGAGAGCGTTTTCGAGATCGGCCGCAACGTCGCGACCAGCGAAGGCGCGATCGTGTTCGAGAACGAACTGTTCCAGCTCATCGAGTACAAGCCGCTGACCGCCAAGGTGTTCGAGCGGCCGATCCTGTTCGTGCCGCCGTGCATCAACAAGTACTACATCCTCGACCTGCAGCCCGAGAACTCGCTGATTCGCTACACCGTCGCACAGGGCCACCGCGTGTTCGTCGTCAGCTGGCGCAATGCCGACGA
>JAYSLR010000421.1:0-5086 GCA_043725365.1 Rhizobacter sp.
GCCGGCGCTGCAGCGCGTGCTCGCCTCGCGCGGTGACAACACCCAGCGGCGCGAGAAAGGCGTGATCTACGGCCCGCGCATCCTCGTGCTGTGCCCGACGCGTGAACTCGCGATGCAGGTCGCGAAAGCCGCCGCGACCTATGGCCGCTTCGTGCAGGGCCTGCGCGTCGCGACCGTCGTCGGCGGCGTGCCGTACCCGGCGCAGATCGCCGCGCTGCGTGGCCCGCTGGACATCCTCATCTCCACGCCGGGCCGATTGCTCGACCACCTGAACACCGGCAAGTGCGTGCTCGAGAACGTCGAGATGCTGGTGCTCGACGAGGCCGACCGCATGCTCGACATGGGTTTCATCGACGACATCAACACGATCGCCGAGCAGATCCCGGCGTCGCGCCAGACCGTGATGTACAGCGCGACCTTCGCCGGTCACGTCGGCCGCCTCGCTCAGAACCTGCTGCGCGACCCGAAGCGCATCGACGTTGCCTCGCACACCGACACGCACGAGAACATCGAGCAGCGCCTGCATTGGGCCGACAACGTGAACCACAAGAACGCGTTGCTCGACCACATCCTGACCCAGAAGGAGATGGAGCAGGCGCTGGTGTTCACGAGCACGCAGCGCGATGCCGACTGGCTCGCCGACCGCCTCGCCGACATGGGCCACCACGTCGCGTCGCTGCACGGCGGGCACCCGCAGGGGCGCCGCAACCGCGTGCTGCAGGGCCTGCGCAACGGCCAGCTGAAGATCCTGATCGCCACCGACGTGGCCGCACGCGGCATCGACGTGCCGACCATCAGCCACGTGATCAACTACGGCCTGCCGATGAAGGCGGAGGACTACGTGCACCGCATCGGCCGCACCGGCCGCGCCGGCCGCAACGGCCTGGCGATCACGCTGGGCGAGCGCATGGACGTGGGCATGATCCGCCGCATTCAGCAGTTCACGACGCAGAGCATCCCGGTCCGGGTCGTTGACGGCCTGGAGCCGAAGAGCCCCGAGCCGAAGATGTTTGCGCCGCGCCCCGAAGGCGCCGGTGCACGGTTCGGCAACAAGCCCTTCGGCAAGCCCGGCTTCGGCAAGAAGCCGTTCGTGCCACGTGGCGAAGGCGGCTTCGTGCCGCGCGCGCCGCATGGCGGCGACGCGACGCGCAGCCCGTTCGACCGCGGTGTCGCGACCGGTCGTGTCGACCACAACCCGGCCGGCTTCGCGCCGCGCAAGCCGGGTGCACCGGCCGGCAAGGGCGGCTTCAAGCCGCAACGCCCGCGCCCGAACGGTTTCACGCGCTGAAGCGTTCGCTCCCACGAAAGGCCCGCACTGCGGGCCTTTTTCATTGGGTGTTCGGTGCTCAGCGCCGCTTCACCGCCACGTTGACGGTCATGCCCAGGTAATCGCCGGCCTCGCCGTACCAACTGCCGGCGATCGGTGCCGCCTGCGACGGGTCGCGCGCGACGCCGACACGAATCAGCTGGCTGCCGCCGAGCAGGTTGTTGGTCGGGTCGAACGGCACCCAGCCGGCGCCCGGCAGGTAGGCCTGCAGCCAGGCATGGGTGGCGCCCGCGCCGACGGTACCGGAGTCTTCTCCGCCGTCGAGCGCCGGGTCGTACAGGTAGCCCGAGACGAAGCGGGTCGCGATGCCCAGGCGCCGCGCCGCCTCCATCATCAGCAGCGCGAAGTCGCGGCAGGAGCCGCTGTTGAGCTTGAGCGTGGCCTGCGGCGTCTGCGTGCCTTCCTCGTCGCGCTCGGCGTAGCGGAAGTTGTCGCGGATCGCCTGGTTCATCTTGACCAGCAGGTCGCGCGTGCCGGTCAACCCGTCGGTGCGCATGAACTGGCGCGCCCAGGCCGTCAGGTGGCCGCCCGGATCGTCGTAGTGCGGCCGCAGGTAGCTCTCGAGGTCGAAGCGCTCCTCCAGGCTGTAGGCGAACGGGAACACCTCGGCGCTCGGCGACAGCGGCAACTCGAGGTTGTTGGTGTGCGCATGCTCGATCGCGAAGCTGCACACGATCCTCAGCTCCTCGGCAGGTGTGAGCGGCTGCACCAGCGCGACCGAGTTCGAGTGCGGGTCCTGGATCATCCGCACCATCGCCTCGGGGCTCACCTGCAGGTCGGTGGCGAGCACGCGCAGGTCGTGGCTGTCGCGCGGGCGGAACATCACCCGGTGCTCGCCGAAGGTCACCGGCTGCTGGTAGTGGTAGACCGTCGTGTGGACGATCTCGTAGCGGACCGGCATCACACGCCCAGCAGCTCGACCTCGAACATCAGCGTCGCGTTCGGCGGGATCACGCCGCCGGCGCCGCGCGCGCCGTAGCCGAGCTGCGGCGGGATCACCAGCACGCGCGTGCCGCCGACCTTCATGCCCTGCACGCCTTCGTCCCAGCCCTTGATGACCTGCCCGCCGCCGAGGCCGAAGCCGAACGGGTCGTCGCGGTCCTTGCTCGAATCGAACTTCGCGCCCTTGCTGCCGCTGTCGTAGAGCCAGCCGGTGTAGTGGACCGACACGTGCTGGCCGGCCAGCGCGGTGGCGCCGGTGCCGACGGTGGTGTCTTCGTATTGCAGACCGGATTCGGTGGTGACCATGACGAGCCTTCGTGGGTGGTTGAACGCAAGCCGCGATCATGCCAGCCGCCGACCCGCACGGCGCAGGCCGAGGTCTGACCCGGGGGTCAGACGGTGCGCCAGCGTGCGGCCCAGTGCGCCGTGGCACTGGTCAGCCACGCGTCGATGCAGGTGCCTTCGGCCTGCACGTCGAGCAAGCGCGCGGCCTTGCGCAGCGCGGCCAGGGGGTCGCCGCTGTCGACCGGCACGGCGCCGTTCTGCTTCGACAACTTCTCGCCGTCGGCACCGAGCGCGAGCGGCGTGTGCAGGTAGGCCGGCGTCGGCAGCCCGAGCACGCGCTGCAGGTGGATCTGGCGAGCCGTGTTGTCGGCCAGGTCTTCGCCGCGCACGACATGGGTGATGCCCTGAGCCGCGTCGTCGACCACGACCGCGAGCTGGTAGGCCCACAGGCCATCGGCGCGCTTCAGCACGAAGTCGCCGACCGCCTCGCTGACGCCTTGGTGCTGCGCGCCGAGGCGGCGATCGTGCCAGTCGATGTGCAGCGGTGCGTCCGGTGCCGCCAGCGAGGGTGCGACGAGCAGCCGCATCGTGCGTGCCGGCCTGCCGTGCAGGCCGGCGCGGCAGGTGCCGGGGTAGACGAGATCGCCGTGGCGGGCGCGCACGCGGCCCTGTTGTTCAAGCGCGCGCTCGATGTCGGCGCGCGTGCAGCCGCACGGGTAGGCCCAGCCTTCGGCGATCAGCAGCGCGAGCGCGGCCTCGTAGTGCGCGTCGCGGGCCGACTGCCACATCGGTGCCTCGTCGGGCACGAGCCCGAAGGCCGCGAGCTGGGCGAGGATCGCGCGGTCCGCACCGGGCACGCAGCGCGGCCGGTCCACGTCTTCGATGCGCAGCAGCCATCGCCCGCCATGGGCACGCGCGTCCAGCCACGAGGCCAGCGCTGCGGCCAGCGAGCCGGCGTGCAGCAGCCCGGTCGGCGAGGGCGCGAACCGGCCGCGGTAGGTTGGTGCGGGCATCGCGGTGCGTGCCGCCCGGTCACATGCCGGCCGCTGCCATCTGCGCGTGGCGTTCGATCAGCGCGTTGCGCGTGGCCGGGCGCTCGAGCTGCTCCAGCCACCAGCGCAGCGCCAGGCCGAGTTGCGGCTTGCGCGCCGCGCCGGGCGCGCTGGCCACCGGCGTGCGCCAGGCGTAGGCGAGCGGCGGATGGCGACCGACGCGTTGCAGCGGCTTGACGACCAGACGGCCCGCCGCGATGTGCTCGCGCGCCATCGGTTCGGGCACGAAGCCGCAGCCCATGCAGCGCAGCAGCGCCTCGATCTTCAGCTGCATGCTGCTGACGGTCAGCACGTCCTGCCCCGGCAGCAGGTTCACGGTCAATGGCGTCAGGCGGTGGGCCGAATCGGCGACCGCGACGGCGCGGTGGCGCAGCAACTCGGCGTCGCTGATCGGCGCAGTGAGCGCGGCCAGCGGGTGGTGCGGCGCGACCGCGAACACGAAGGCCATCGTGCCGAGCTCCTTCATCTGCACGCCGCTGGACAGGCCGCGGTCCATGCCGACGCCGATCGCCAAGTCGGCCTGGCCGCTGACCAGCGATTCCCAGGTGCCGTTCATGACCTCGGTGCGCAGGCCCAGCCGCGTGCCCGGGTTGCCGAGCGTGGCCGGCAGCTCCGCGCCGCTGCCGCGCACGGTCGGACACTGCGGATTCAGTGCGTAGAAGGCCTCGCAGAGCTCGAGCATCGTCAGGCGCGAGATCACGTCATCGACGGCGATGCTGAGCTGCGTCTCCCAGCCGGTGGCGACGCGCTTGACGCGGTTCGCGACCGCGTCCATCTGGTCGAGCAGGCGCCGGCCCTCGTTCAGCAGCTCCTCGCCAGCCGCGGTGAGCCGCGCCTGGCGCGAGCGGCGATCGAACAGCAGCACGTCGAGCGCGTCTTCCAGCTGGCGCACGCTGTAGGTCAGCGACGAGGGCACCTTGCCGAGCTCGCGCGCCGCCGCGGCGAAGCTGCCGGTGCGGGCGATGACGTCCATCATCGTCAGCGCGTCGGGGGTCAGGACGTTGCGGGTGTCGGCCATGGGAAGGGGGAGTCCAGGGTTGTTCATCTTATTTGAACGATCACTTCAATGCGCGCCGGTCGCCGAGTCGAGGGGCGTGACCTACATTCACAGCACCGAAAGGAAGCGCCCATGATCACCGTTCGCAAATCCTCCGACCGCGGTTATGCCGACCACGGCTGGCTCAAGAGCTTCCACAGCTTCTCGTTCGCCGACTACCACGACCCGCGCCACATGGGTTTCGGGAACCTGCGCGTCATCAACGAAGACCGCATCGCTCCAGGGACCGGCTTCGGCACGCACGGTCACCGCGACATGGAGATCGTCAGCTACGTGCTCTCGGGCGAGCTCGCGCACAAGGACAGCATGGGCAACGGCGGCGAGGGCGCGCCGGTGAGCGGCGTGATCCGGCCGGGCGATGTGCAGCGCATGAGCGCCGGGCGCGGCGTGCTGCACAACGAGTTCAACCATGCGCCGAACGAC
>JAYSLR010000422.1:0-2244 GCA_043725365.1 Rhizobacter sp.
CGACCAGCTCGTTGGCCGGCACGCGGCTGTCGGCGCAGCCGATCCACAGGTATTGCGGTCCCTGCTGCGCGAGCAGCCGCGTGAAGAAGCCGGGCGAGCGCTGCTCGGTCGCCGCGGCCCAGCGGCGGTTGCGGTCGAAGAGCTCGTCGAGTTGGGTCGTCATGGCCGGTTCACGCTGCGGTTCTCGCCTTGAGCAGGCGGCGCGCCTCGGACTCCTGCGCCAGCACCTCGGCGAGCGTCGTCTGCAGGTCGCCGAGCCGCTGCTCGAGCTGGGAGCGGTGGCGCGCCAGCACGCCGAGAAAGCGGCGCAGCTGCGGGCCGGTGTCGCGCCGCGATTCGTACATGTCGACCAGCTCCTTGACCTCGGCGAGCTTGAGGCCCAGGCGCTTGCCGCGCAGGGTCAGCTTCAGCCGCGTGCGGTCGCGCGCGCTGTAGACGCGGTTGCGGCCGGCGCGCTCGGGGTCGAGCAGGCCGCAGTCCTCGTAGAAGCGGATGGCGCGGGGGGTGACGCCGAACTCGCGCGCTAGCTCGCCGATCGTGAAAGTCGGCGCCGCGGTGGCGCGGTCAGGGTGTCGCGGACGCGACAGAACGGCTCCGGCAGGCATCGCGAATACACTCCCGATTGACGTTTACGTAAAGTGCGAAATTGTAGAACGAATGGCGACGATGAACGCCCTCGAGCGCCAGCTCGACTATCCCTTCGGCGAGACCTTGCCCGAGCGCGGCTCGACGATCGAGGTGGCGCCCGGCGTGCTCTGGACGCGCATGGGACTTCCCTTCGCGCTCGACCACATCAACCTCTGGCTGTTGCGCGACGAGCGCGACGACGACGGCGTGCTGCGCCAGGGCTGGACCATCGTCGACAGCGGCATCGACGACGCGGCCACGCGCGCCGCCTGGGAAAACATCTTCGCGACCCAGCTCGGCGGCCTACCGGTGCTGCGCGTCATCGTCACGCACATGCATCCCGACCACATCGGCTGCGCGCACTGGCTGTGCGAGCGCTGGAACGTGCGCCTCTGGATCAGCGCCACCGACTTCAACGTCGCGCGCCTGGCCAGCAGCGCCAGCGCCGGTTTCGGCGGGCCGCTCTCGGCCGCCTTCATGGCCCAGCACGGCATGGCCGCCGACCCGGAAGCGGTCGACAAGGTCGGCGCACGCAGCAACTACTACAAGGGCCTGGTGCCGGCGCTGCCGCTGGCCTACCGGCGCCTGCTCGACGGCGGCACGGTAGCGGTCGGCAGCGGCCGCGGGCGCAGCGACTGGACTTGCCACGCCGGCTACGGCCATGCGCCCGAGCACATGGCCTTGCACAGCGCGGCGCAGGGTGTGCTGATCAGCGGCGACATGGTGCTGCCGCGCATCTCGACCAACGTCAGCGTCATCGACATCGAGCCGGAAGCCGACTCGCTGACGCAGTACCTCGACTCGATCGAGCGCATGCGGCAGATCGCCGCCGACGTGCTGGTGCTGCCTTCGCACGGCCGGCCGTTCAAGGGCCTGCACACGCGCATCGGCCAGCTGCAGGACCACCACGCGGCGCGCTTCGTCGATGTGCTCGAGGCCCTGGCCGCGAACGGACCGCAAAGCGCCTTCGAGCTGGTGCCGGTGATCTTCAGGCGGCCGCTCGACCTGCACCAGATGACCTTCGCGATGGGCGAATCGATCGCCCACCTGCACGCGCTCTGGTACCAGGGCAGGCTGGCACGGCGGGTCGGCGCCGATGGCGTGTATCGCTTCGAGCAGAGCCCGCGCTAGCGGCAGATCGCTGCGTTCGCACGACGCATGGCGACGCTCACTCCCAGTCCGCCAGCGGCTCGCTGCCGAGCTGGCCGCGCGCCGCCTCGTAGTCGGGAACGACCGAGCGCACCACCGCCCAGAACTTCGGGCTGTGGTTCATCTCGCGCAGATGCGCCAGCTCGTGGGCGACCACGTAGTCGATGGTCGGCAGCGGAAAGTGGATTAGCCGCCAGTGCAATCGGATCGCGCCGCTGGCGCTGGCGCTGCCCCAGCGCGTCGCCGCCGAAGACAGCGTTAGCCGCTTCACGCGCACGCCGAGCCGCTCGGCGAAGTGCGCAGAGCGTGCGTCGAACACGGTGCGCGCCTCGCGTTGCAGCCAGCTCTGCACGGTGTCGCGCAGCCGCTCGGGCGAGGCGTCACGCGGCAGGCCGACATGCAGTCGGCGCGGCGTGGCGAGGTCTGCGCCCTGCCCCTCCGCGGCCGGGTCGAGCACCACCTCGCCGG
>JAYSLR010000423.1:0-8504 GCA_043725365.1 Rhizobacter sp.
CAAGCCCTTGCTCTAAAGAGCATAGGTTCAAGGAAATATAAAACTCACGCGAATGCGACGGACGAATTCATTCTAAGCCCGCATCGGCGACTCATGTGCGAGCGCGTGTCAAAGCAGTTGCCCATCTGCGCTCAAGGCCTGGTCGAGGCGTGCGATCAGCTGGTCGATGTCGACCTCGCCGGGATCGGCCGCGGCCGCGGTCGGCTGCGGCGCACGTGCCGGCGGTCGCCCGGCCAGCGCGTAGGCGAGATTGAGCGCGGCGAGCACTGCGATGCGTTCGCGCGCCTTGACCTTACCGCTGTCGCGGATCGCGCTCATTTCTCGGTCGACGTTGCCGACCGCTTCGAGCAGCGCGATCTCGCCGCCATCGGGGCAGCCGAGAAGGTAGCTCTGGCCGAGAATCGTGACTTCCATCTGCTTCATGGCGTGGTTCCGGTGGCGTCGTCTTCGCGGGCTGCGGGCGCAGCCGCGGCGTCGGTCGGCAGGCGCTCGAGCAGCGCGTCGATGCGGCTGCGCGCGGCATTCAGGCGCGAGCGCAGGTTGTCGCGTTCGTGCGTCACCACGCCCACCTGCTGCGCCAGCAGCGCATTGGTGCGCTGCAACTCGGCATGCCGCAGCAGCAGGCGCTCGACCCGCTCGGCGAGTTCTTCGATCTTCGACATGGCGCGTGGGTTTCGGGCTGGCAGGGGTGCACCCATTCTAAAGGTCGCCCCTGACTACAATGCGCGCTGTTGGTGCCCGTGCCGGCGTTCAGCCGGCACAGTTAAACGGGAAGCAGAAGGAAGTCACGCTCGATGCGCGGCGACCGAATCTGCGCTGCCCCCGCAACGGTACGGCGGACGAAGCCCTCGGGCTTCGGCGATTGCGCACAGACCACTGAGGGCGACCCGCCTTTGGGAAGGAACGCAAGCGTTGCTCCGCCAGCCCGGATACCGGCCAACGAGGCGGTGCGCTGCGCGAGCGGTGCGCCAGGAGGTGCGCGCCCGCGGGGAAGCTGGCGTGCACGACAACGTCTTGCGAGTTCATCCCATGTCCAGCTACTTTTCGGTGCTTCAAGCACCTCGCGTTGCGCGTGCCCGTTTCGCGCGGCCGCGACTCGCCGCGTCGATGATCGGCGCGGTCTGTGTCGGCGCCGCGGCGCAGACCAGCCTGTTGCCGGTGACCGTCACCGCGACGCGCTTCTCGACGGTCGCGTCCGACCTGCCCTTCGGCGTCAGCGTGCTGACGGCCGAAGCCATCCGTGCGTCCGGTGCGACGACCGTGAACGAGGCGATCATGAAACTGCTCGGCGTCCCCGGGCGCATCGACCCCTATGGCGGCGGCGACTACGGGCTGGATCTGCGCGGCTTCGGCGCGACGGCCGACAACAACCAGGTCGTCGTCGTCGACGGCATCCGCATCAACGAGGCGGATCTCGGCGGCACCCGGCTGGCCGGCATCCCGATCGACTCGGTCGAGCGCATCGAGGTCATCCGCGGCAGCGCGGCGGTGCTCTACGGCGAGGGCGCCACCGGCGGCGCGATCGCGATCACCACCAAGGCCGGCCAGGGCAGCGCACGCCGGAACCAGGCCGACCTCTACGCCGCGGCGGGCAGCTTCGGGCTGCGCGAGGCGCGCGCCAGCGCGACGCTGGCGGCCGGCGGCTTCTCGCTCGACGCGACCGCGAACAAGCGCGACACCGACAACGACCGCGAAAACTACCGCTCGCGCACCGACGGCGCGTCGCTCAGCGGCCAGTGGAGCAACGACTGGCTGCGCGCCGGCGCTCGCTATGCCGACGATCACCTCGACACCGGCCTGCCGGGCGCCCTGAGCGCGGCCCAGCACGCGGCCGACCCGCATCAGACCCGCACGCCGCTGGACTCGGCCAGCGTTCGCAACAACCGCCGCAGCGTGTTCGGCGAAGCCACGCTCGGCGACTGGCAGATCGGCGTCGACGCCGGCTGGCGCAGCAAGGCCTTGAACAGCAACTACATCAGCAGCGGCTTCGTCTATGCCTACGACGTCGATGCCAGCACCTATGCGCTGCGCGCGCGCCATGCGGCGAAGTTCGGTGCCTACGCCAACAGCTTCATTGCCGGCATCGACCAAGGCGAGTGGAAGCGCACGGTGCCCGGAGCGTTCGGCTCCGAGGCGAACCAGCGCTCGCAGGCGGTGTACCTGAAAGACGACGTCGCGCTGCCCGGCGGCACGCGCCTGAGCGCCGGCTGGCGCACCGAGCGCGTCAAGGAGGACAACAGCAGCGCGAGCGCGAACCTGGACGATCGCCCGCACGCCTGGGAACTCGGCGTTGTCCAGCCGGTGGGCGGCGGTGTGTCGGTCTACGGCCGCTACGGCCACAGCTTCCGGCTCGCCAATGTCGACGAGTTCGGCTTCACGACCCCCGGGGTCGCGCTGAAGCCGCAGACGTCGCGCGACGCCGAACTCGGTGTGCGCTGGACGCAGGCTCACGGCAGCGCCGAGTTGCGCGTGTACCGCAGCGCGTTGACGAACGAGATCGGCTACGACCCGAACGCCGTCGGCCCGAGCAGCGCGTTCGGCTTCAACGGCGCCAACGTCAACTTCGATCCGACCCGGCGCGAAGGGCTGGAACTCGAACTGACGCAGGCGCTGGCGTCCAACGTCAACCTGCGCGTCAATGCCGCGGCACGCCGCGCACGCTTCAGCGGCGGCGCCTACCAGGGCAACGATGTGCCGCTGACGCCGCGCCGCACGCTGGCGCTGCGCGCCGACTGGGTGCCCGCGGCCGGGCACCGGATCGACGCCGGGGTCAACGTCGTGTCCGCGCAGCGCCCCGACTTCGAGAACGCGTGCCGCATGCCGAGCTACACGACCTCCGACCTGCGCTACGCCTATCGGTGGCGCCTGGCGGAACTCGCCGTGGGCGTGTCGAACCTGGCCAATGCGAAGTACTACACCCAGGCGTTCGCGTGTGTCGGCGGCACGGCCGACTCGATCTACCCGGAGGCCGGGCGGGCCGTCACTGCGTCGGTGCGCCTGCACTTCTAAGCCGACGTGGTGGAACGCAGATCGGCCCATGCACCGATGAAGCGCTGGCTCCCAGCGCTGGTGCTGTTGTGCCTGTCGGCAGCGGCCGCGCAGGCGCAGGTCGAGGCGCGCGACGATCGCGGCGCGACGCTGCGCCTGGCCGCGCCGCCGCAGCGCATCGTCAGCCTGCTGCCGTCGCTGACCGAGAGCGTCTGCGCGCTCGGTGCCTGCGCACGGCTGGTCGGCGTCGATCGGTTCTCGAACTGGCCGGCGGGGGTGCGCGCGCTGCCGAAACTCGGCGGCCTGGACGACGCTGAGATCGAACGCATCGTCGCGCTGCGGCCCGACGTGGTGCTGGTGTCGAGCTCGGCGCGCGTCGTCGACCGGCTCGAGGCACTCGGGCTGAAGGTGCTGGTGCTCGAATCGCGCGACCACGCCGACGTGCAGCGCAGCCTGACCGCGATCGCGCAACTGCTGGGCGCGCCGGGCGCGGCCGTGCGCGTCTGGGCCGGCATCGAGCGCGAGACGCGTGCGGCGGCGGCGCGCGTGCCGCCGACGCTGCGCGGCCGGCGCGTCTACTTCGAGGTCGACACCACGCCGTTCGCCGCCGGCGCCGGCTCGTTCATCGGCGAGACGCTGGCGCGCCTCGGCCTGGCGAATGCGGTGCCGGCCGAGCTCGGGCCGTTCCCGCAATTGAATCCGGAGTACGTGCTGCGGGTCCAGCCCGACATCGTGATGGCGGCCGCGCCGGCGCTGGCGGAGATGCGCCGGCGCCCCGGCTGGGCTGCACTGCGGGCGCTGCGCGACGGCAGCAGTTGCGGCTTCGCGAGCGATCGCTACGAGCTGCTGGTGCGACCCGGCCCGCGCATGGGCGAGGCGGCCGGCGTGATCGCCGACTGCCTGGTCGCGATCGCGGCGCAGGGCGCCGCGCCGGAGGCCGCGCGGTGATCGCGAGCGACGCGCAGCGGCGTCGGCGCCTCGCGCTGGCGCTCACGCTCGCGACGCTGCTGCTGCTGGTCGCCGGGCTGGCCGCCGGCAGCGAGGGCTGGTCGCCGACGGCGCTCGCGCAGACCTGGGCCGGGCCCGACGGCGCGCTGATCGTCGGCCAGATCCGCGCGCCGCGCACGCTCGGCGCCTGGCTCACCGGCGCGCTGCTGGGCCTGGCCGGGGCGACGGCCCAGGGCCTGTTCCGCAACCCGCTGGCCGATCCGTACCTGCTCGGCTCGGCCTCGGGTGCCTCGCTCGGCGTGGTGCTGATGCTCGCGGCGAGCGCGCTCGGCGGGCACGCGCTCGGCCTCGCGACGGCCGACACGCTGGCGCGGCTCGGCCTGGTCGGCGCCGCGTTCGGCGGCGCCTTGCTCGGCGTGCTGCTGACGCTGACGCTGGCGCGCGGCGCGCAGCAGACGACGCGGTTGCTGCTGGCCGGGGTCGTCGTCGGCGTGATGCTGGCCGCGCTCAGCGACCTCGTCACCAGCGCCGCACCCGATGCGCTGCGCGGCAAGCAGGCCTTCTTGCTGGGCAGCACCGGCTTTCTCGGCTGGGGCAGCTGCGCGGTGCTGGCGGTCGGCCTGGCGCTGACGCTGCCGCCGGGCTGGCGGCTGGCGCGCGCGCTCGATGCGCTGGCGCTGGGGGTCGACACCGCGACCAGCCTCGGCCTGGCGCTGCCGCGCATCCGCCTCGCGCTGGTCGCGGTGATTGCGCTGGCCACCGGCCTGGCGGTGTCGCAGGCCGGGCTGATCGCATTTGTCGGCCTGGTCGCGCCGCACCTGGTGCGCCGCTTCGCGCCGGCGCGCCACGGCTTCACGCTGATCGCCAGCGCCGCGGCCGGCGGAACCCTGCTGCTGACCGCCGACATCCTGGCGCGCAGCCTGATCGCGCCGCGCGAGGTGCCGGTCGGAGTGCTCACGGCACTGCTAGGCGGTGGCTACCTGATCTGGCTGTTGCACCGGCGGCGCGTGGCATGAACGGGTTGCGCGTCGAGCACGTCAGCGTCGCGCTCGGCAGCACGCAAGCGCTGCGCGATGTCAGCCTCGCGCTGGTGCCGGGCTGGACCGCGATCGTCGGGCCGAACGGCGCCGGCAAGTCGACGCTGTTGCGCGTGCTCGCCGGCCTGCAGCCGGTCGACGCGGGCACGGTGCTGCTGGACGACCGGCCGCTCGCCGCCCTGCGCGCGCGCGAGCGGGCACAGCGGATCGCGTGGCTGGCGCAGCAGGCCGAAGCGGGCGGCGAGTTGACGGTGCGCGAGCTCGTGCATCTCGGCCGCCTGCCGCGGCTCGGCCTGTTCACCGCGCCGAGCGCGGCCGACGAAACGCGCGTCGACGCCGCGATGCGCGACGCCGAATGCAGCGCCTGGCAGCAGCGCCGGCTGCACGAGCTGTCGGGCGGCGAGCGCCAGCGCGTGCTGCTGGCGCGCGCACTGGCCGTCGATGCGCCATGGCTGCTGCTCGATGAGCCGACCACGCACCTCGACCCGCCGCATCAGGTTGCGCTCGTCAGGCTGGTGCGCAGCCAGGTAAGTGCGGGCACGGCGGTCGTCAGCGTGTTGCACGACCTGTCGCTGGCGCTGCTGGCCGACACGCTGGTCGTGATGCAGCGGGGCGAGATCCGCGCCCATGCGGCGCGCGACGATCCGCAACTGCATGCGGCGCTGATCGAGGTGTTCGACGGCGCGATCCGGATCGAGCGCTTCGGTGCGCGCTGGATCGCGATCCCGCACGTCGAGCCGTGACCGGCGCCTGCGGGCGCCTACTCGGAACCGGGCGGCAGATCCAGCGGCATCGGCATCGTCGCCAGCCGGTTCGGTGTGCTCGTCTCCCACAGCGCGCCTGGCGTGGTGTCGATGGCCGCGTTGACGACGTGCATCAGCGTCAGGCTGGCGCGCGACGCGATCTTGCGCAAGGTCTGCAGTTGGCGCTGGGTCCATTCCAACGGCGCGCCGATCTGCTCGCAGCTGAAGGTGCCGAACAGCGCGCCGTTGACCGAGAAGCTCATATCCATCAGCGAGGCGATCTTCGACCCGTCGAGGTAGCGCTGCAACGGGACCGTGCCGATCGGGTCGCGAGCGGCCCGGTCGATGGCGACACTGCCGTCGCGCTGCAACTGCTCCAGGTAAGGGCTGCCTTCGGGGTGCAGGATGTCAGCGGCCCCCACCATGCGGTCCTGGCCGGCGTCGTACATCGCGACGCAGCGCAGCGCGCGGCCCTCGGGCGTCTCGACGAACACGCGCAGCCCGGCGCGCGTGCAGCCGATCTGGGCCGCGACAAAGCGCATCAGCTCTTCGAGGAACTGCGCACTGTCGATCTCGCCGCGCTCGAGACGGCCCGAGATCGCTTGCAGGTCGGGGCGATCCGTCATGCGCCGATTATCCGTGCGATCCCTGTCCGGCAGCTCGCGCCGCGGCGGCCGGGGCGGAACCTGTGGCGGGCACGCGACCCTCGGCGATGGCCGGGAAGGCGTCGCACCACTGCGAGACCCCGCACTGCGCGCACAGCGGTCGGCGCGCCTGGCACACGTAGCGCCCGTGCAGGATCAGCCAGTGGTGCGCATCGACGAGATAGTTCGGCGGCACACGCTGCAGCAGCTTCAGCTCGACCTCGAGCGGTGTGCGGCCCGGCGCGAGGCCGGTGCGGTTCGAGACCCGGAAGATGTGCGTGTCCACCGCCATCGTCGGTTCGCCGAACGCGACGTTGAGCACCACGTTGGCGGTCTTGCGGCCGACGCCGGGCAGGGCCTCGAGTGCCGCGCGGTCGCCGGGGACCTTGCCGCCGTGCCGCTCGATCAGCAGCCGGCAGGTTTCCAGCAGGTTCTTCGCCTTGGTGCGGTACAGGCCGATCGTGCGAATGTGGTCGGTCAGCCCGTCCAGGCCGAGCGCGAGCATCTTCGCCGGCGTGTTGGCGACCGCGAACAGGTGCCGCGTGGCCTTGTTGACGCCGACGTCGGTGGCCTGTGCCGACAGCAGCACCGCGGCGAGCAGCTCGAACACGCTGCTGTACTCGAGCTCGGTCTCGGGCTGCGGGTTCGCGGCCTTCAGGGTCGCGAAGAAGGGCTCGATATCGGCACGCTTCATTCGCGCGCGGCGTGGCGTTGCGGCGCGTTCGCGGCCAGGCGGTCGGCGCGCTCGACCGCGTCGCGTTGCAGCCGCTGCCGATGCCAGGCGAAGCGCTCGCGCGCTTCGCGCGCCTGGGCATCGGTCCAGGCCTGCCAGCCGGTGCGCGCGCCGGTCACCGGCCGCAGCGTGATGCAGTCGACCGGGCAGGCTGGCAGGCACAGCTCGCAGCCAGTGCATTGCGCGGCGATCACCGTGTGCATGGCTTTCGGTCCGCCGACGATGCAGTCCACCGGGCAGGCGTCCAGGCACAGCGTGCAGCCGATGCACCACTCCTCGTCGATCACCGCGAGGGCGCGTGCCGTCTCGCGGCCGTGCGCAGGATCCAGCGGCAGCCACGGGCGCCCGGTGAGGGCGGCGAGCCGCGCGATGCCTTCGGTGCCGCCGGGCGGGCACTGGTTGATCGCGGCGCCGTCGTCGGCGATCGCCCGGGCGTAGCTGGCGCAGTCGGGGAATCCGCAGCGCGTGCACTGCGTTTGCGGCAGCGCGTCCGTCAACGCCTGCGCGAGCCCGTGGACCTCGCTCACCGCGGTGTCACCGGCCTTTGCGTGCCGCCTTCTTGGCGACCGGCTTGGCGCGCGCGGCCTGCTTCGGCGCCGGCGGCTCGGCGGCGCTGGCCGCCGGCTGGTGGCTCGCGATGAATTCGCGCACCGTCGGGTAGACCTTCTCGCGCCAGCGCCGGCCCGAGAAGATGCCGTAGTGGCCTGCGCCCTTGACTTCGAGGTGCTTTTGCTGGCTCTTGGGAACGCCGCCGCAGATGGCGTGCACCGCTTCGGTCTGGCCCGAGCCGGAGATGTCGTCAAGCTCGCCCTCCCCCGAGAACAGCGCCGTGGTCTTGATGTCCTGCGGCTTCACGCGCTCGACCTGGCCGTCCACGCCCTTCACATCCCAGGTGCCGTTGACCAGGCTGAAATCCTGGAACACCACGTGGATAGTTTCTAGGTAGTAGTCGGCGTCCATATCCAGCACGGCGTTGTACTCGTCGTAAAACTTGCGGTGCGCATCGGTGCTGGCGTCGTCGCCCTTGATCAGGTCTTTGAAGTAGTCGTAGTGGCTCTTGGCGTGGTGGTCAGGATTCATGGCCACAAAGCCGGTGTGCTGCAAAAAGCCGGGGTAGACGCGGCGGCCCGCGCCTGGGAAGCTGGTGGGCACGCGGTAGATCACGTTGTTCTCAAACCAGCTGTGGCTCTTGTTCATGGCCAGGTTGTTCACTGCCGTGGGCGACTTGCGCGCGTCAATCGGGCCACCCATCATGGTCATGCTCAAAGGCGTCATCTCGCCCCGGCTGGCCATCAGCGACACAGCAGCCAACACGGGCACAGTGGGCTGGCACACGCTCATCACATGGCAGTTGCCGTATTTGCCCTGCACGTGGCGGATGAATTCCTGCACGTAGTTGACGTAGTCGTCC
>JAYSLR010000424.1:0-8167 GCA_043725365.1 Rhizobacter sp.
AGGCGGTGTCGAGTTCGAGGCGCTTGATCTCGTCGACCGCGCCCTCGCGCGTGATGTCGCCGGCCTTGCGGGCCTGGGCCCGGGCCAGGCGCTCCATCAGGCGCAGGTCCCGGTCGGTCAGCGCCAGCGCCGCCTCGGTCCATTGGTCGACGACCGCGAGCAGCGTCTCGCGCGTGATCGGCGACGCCATGCGACGCGCTTCGAGCGCCGCCAGCGTGCCGCGCAGGCGCGGGTGAACGCTGTTGAGCACCTCCTCGATCGCCGCCTCGCCCTCGCCGTCGTCGACCACCACGTCGACCAGGTGGCGCCGGTAGAGCTGATCGGCCGTGTACAGCCGCCCGGACAGGATCATCTCGTTGGCGATCGCGAACCCGGCCTTGCGGATCACGAAATTCCAGGCGCCCATCCCGGGGAACAGGTTGAACAGGACCTCCGGAAAACCGGCCTGCGCGCTGCGCTCGAAGATGACCTTGTGGAAGGGCATCACCGATTCGAGCCCGCCGCCGAGCGTGTCGCCCTGGACCAGGACGGTCGTGTGCACGCCACAGCTGGAAGCGTTCTCCATCCACCACACCAGATCGACGCAGCGCCGGCCGTACATGCGCAGCGATTCGACGTCGCGCGCCCGGATCAGCAGCACGAACAGCGACAGGTCGCCGCCGAAATTGAAGACACCGGTCACGTCCGAGGTCAGCACCAGGTGCTTGACCAGGCCGGGGCTGGCCTCGATATCGTCGAGCACACGCTGCATCTCGGCCAGCCCGGCGAGGCTGAAGCACTGGATCGGCTTGACGTAGGTGCGCACGCGCAGCGCCTCGAGCTCGGGGTTCCACTCGAGCCGCAGGTACTTGTACGGTCGTGTCATCAGCGCGGTCAGGCGCGCCTTCAGGTCCGGATTCATATCGTCTCGAACAGCCGGGTGATGTGGTGGAAGTTGAGCAGCGTCGATTCGACGATCGCATCTTGCGCCACCGCGTCGTCGACAGTGTTGAGCAGCGTGCGCAGCGTCGCCATGTGGTCCATGTCCATCGTCGCATGCGAGCTGAGGAACGAGACGCCCTGGTCGCCCTGCAGCAACAGCGATTCGCGGATCGCGGACGAGAACGCCCCGCCGTAGACCGAGGCGATCACCTCGAGCGCATACACCATGCCCAGCACCGAGCACGGGTGGCGCCGGTCGGCGTTCCAGTAGTTGTAGCCGACGAGCGCCAGCGTGTGCAGCGAGGGCTCGTGCGTCAGCGCGTCGGCGGGGCGCATGCCCACTGCTTCCAGGTCGGCCAGCACCCATTGCTCGTGGCCCGACTCCTCGTGCATGTGCTCGTACAGGAAGTAGCGCACCTGGCGCTGCGCGTCGGGCACGCGACTGGCGGCCGCCGCGCAGACCGGGTTGAAGTGCCAGATCACGTGGTAGAGCTCGAGGAGCAGCTTGCGGTAGCGCTCGATCGAGATGCCGTGGGCGACGGCGTCGAGCACGACCGCATTGGTTTCGAAGTCACGGCGCGCTTCGTCGGTCGCGTCACCAGATCGGCAAAGAAAGGCAGCATTCAAGGGTTCCCGACAACGTCGTTGGTGCATCCTGTTCATCCTCCGCCCCGTCGTCTCGACGGATGCATTGATGCATGTTTGGGGCCGACTCTAATGCAGGTCGATCGGGCTGCAAATAGGCAGGTCTTACAGGGTCCGGTCCGGGTCGCGGTCGGCCGGGCGATTTCGATGAATGCACAATCGTCCGCCAAACCCGCCATTTCTTCCGAAACGCCATGCCCGTCAACCTGCAAGCCCCCGATCCGAAGAGCCTCCATCCCGTGCCCGGCGTCGAGCTCGGCATCGCAATGGCCGGCGTGCGCAAGGCCCATCGCCGCGACCTGACGGTCGTCACGATCGCCGAAGGCTCGACGGTCGCAGGCGTGTTCACCCGCAACCGCTTCTGCGCTGCGCCGGTGCAGGTGTGCCGCAGCCACCTCGCGGCGAACTCGAGCCCGCGCGCGATCGTCATCAACACCGGCAACGCGAATGCCGGCACCGGCGAGGACGGGTTGGCACGCGCGCGCCAGACCTGCGCCGCGCTGGCCGCGCTGCTGGGGGTGACGCCGGGGCAGGTGCTGCCGTTCTCGACCGGCGTCATCATGGAAAGCCTGCCGGTCGAGCGCATCGTGGCCGGCCTGCCCGCCGCGATCGCCGACCTGGGCGCCGACCGGTGGGGCGCCGCGGCCGAGGCGATCATGACGACCGACACGCTGCCGAAAGCGGCCTCGGCGCAGCTGCAGATCGGCGGCAAGACGGTCTCGATCACCGGCATCAGCAAGGGCGCCGGGATGATCCGCCCGAACATGGCGACGATGCTCGGCTTCGTCGCGACCGATGCGGTGATCGCGCCCGCACTGGTCCAGGCGCTGGTGAAGGATGCGGCCGACGAGTCCTTCAACCGGATCACGATCGACGGCGACACCTCGACCAACGATTCGTTCGTGCTGATCGCCACCGCGCAGGCCGGACATGCGCCGATCACGCAGCTCGAGTCGGGCGACGGCAGGCGCCTGCGCGACGCGGTCGTCGATATCGCGCGCCGCCTGGCGCAGGCGATCGTGCGCGACGGCGAGGGCGCGACCAAGTTCATCAGCGTGCGCGTCGATGGCGGCCGCAACGAAGCCGAGTGCCGGCAGGTCGCCTATGCGATCGCGCATTCGCCGCTCGTCAAGACCGCGTTCTTCGCGAGCGACCCGAACCTCGGGCGCATCCTCGCGGCGGTCGGCTACGCCGGCATCGACGACCTCGACCAGACCGCGATCGACCTGTTCCTCGACGACGTGCATGTCGCGCAAGGCGGCGGGCGCCTGCCGGCGTACCGCGAGGAGGACGGCGCGCGCGTGATGAAGCAAAGCGAGATCACGGTGCGCGTCGACCTGCACCGCGGCCCCGCGACAACCACGGTGTGGACCTGCGACCTGAGCTACGAGTACGTCAAGATCAACGCCGACTACCGCAGCTGAGCGCCGGCCCGGGCGGCGCGCTCGTGCGGCGCCGCGCCCGGCGTGGATGGAACGCAACGCCGGCGCGCGGCGCCGTCTTGCCTGCGCACCGCGGCCGCTGCTACGATCTGCGCTCGACACTCATCGAGCACTCGACATGACCCGGCCCCACCTCCTTCAGCACGATCGCAGCGCCCCGCGCGGCGGCGCGTGCGCGGGTGCGGCGTGGATCGACTCCGGCATCGCGCCGGGGCTCGTCGTCGTCGACTCGAACCGACCGTGCCCGGTCGCTGGCCTCGTCGCCGGCTATGCACGCGGGCTGCGCAAGCAGTTCGACGCTGCGCATTAGTCCTCTCGGCATCCGCTTCTGAACCAGAAGCTTCCGCTGAGAGATCAGCGGAAGAATCGGACAACGCCTGTCTTTCGCTGCAACGGGTCCACCGACCCATCAGGGCCCTTACCGGGGCCCGCGAGAGAAGACCAAGAAGGTGAGGACCATGAAACAGGTCTTGACGAGATGGCGGACCCGCCTGCGACGCCAGTTCGCCCTGCCGGCCGCCGACCTGCTGCGCGACGCGACCTATCGGCGCCTGTGGACGTCGATCCTGATCAGTTCGTTCGGCGGCCAGGTGACGATGCTGGCGCTGCCGCTGACCGCGGCCGTGTTGCTGCATGCGAGCCCGACGCAGATGGGCCTGCTGACGGCGATGGAGATCGCGCCGTTCGTGCTGTTTTCGCTGCCGGCCGGCGTCTGGCTCGACCGGGTGCGCAAGCTGCCGGTCTACATCGCCGGCGAGACCGTGCTGTCGGTCGTCGTCGCCAGCGTGCCGTTCGCGTGGTGGATGGGCTGGCTGGCGATGCCGTGGATGTACTTCGCCGCGTTCGCGCTCGGCACGATCGCGACGGTGGCAGGCTCGGCCGCGCAGATCGTGCTGACGCAGGTCGTCGCGCGCGAGCGCCTGGTCGAGGCGCATGCAAAGAATGCGCTCGCGATGTCGGGTGCGGAGGTCGCGGGCCCGGGGCTGGCCGGGGCGTTGATCAAACTCGTCGGCGCGCCGCTCGCGCTGCTGGTGGACGCGCTGCTGCTGCTGGTCTCGGCCGGCATCCTGCGCGGCATCGTGATCCATGAGGAGCGCCGGCCGCGCATCGATGCGCACTTCTTGCGCGACCTGCGTGCCGGTGTGCGCTTCGTCGTGCAGCACCGGCTGCTGATGGCGCTGGCCGTCGCGGTGGGCGTCTGGCAGATGTGCAACAACGCCGCGGTCGTGGTGCAGATCCTGTTCGCGACGCGCACGCTGGGGCTGTCGGCGCAGGCCGTCGGCCTGAGCTACATGGGCATGGGCGCAGGCACGATCATTGCCAGTGTGCTCGGCAGCCGCATCAGCCGGCGCATCGGCCCCGGGCCCTGCCTGGTGCTGGGCTTCGCGGTCTGCGGCGGCGGCTGGCTGATGCTCGCCGCGGCGCCGGCGAACGCGTTCGGCGTGGCCGCGTTCGCACTGATGCTGATGCTGTTCTCGACCGGCGCGGTGCTGGTGTTCATCAACTTCCTGGCGCTGCGCCAGGCGGTCACGCCGGCGCCGCTGCTGGGCCGGATGACGAGCACGATGCGCTGGCTGATCCTGATACCGGCCGGCCCCGGCGCGCTGCTGGGCGGCTGGCTCGGCGAGCACTTCGGCCTGCGTTCGGCGCTCGCGTTCGCCGGCGTCAGTGCCCTGCTGCTGGCGCTGGGCGCGTGGCGCACGCCGGTCATTCGCAACGTGCGCGCCTTGCCCCAGCCCGAGCGCGAGCGCGACTGGATCGGTGCCGAGGCCGATGTGCGCGCGGCGCGCCCGGCCGCCGAACCGATCTGAAGGAGGACGACGATGGATGCACTGCTCGAAGACGTGCCCGATGGCCTCGCGACCGAGCGCCTGATCCTGCGCAGTGCGCGCGGCACCGACGCGCCGACGCTGAACGCGGCGGTGTGCGAATCGCTCGCCAACCTGCGTGCCTACATGCCGTGGGCACAGAGCGCGCCGTCGCTGGCCCAGAGCGATGCCGACTGCCGCCGCCTGCAGGCGAAGTTCCTGTTGCGCGAGGGCCTGCCGATGTTCATCTTCGAACGTGCCGCCGACGGCAGCGAGGGCGAGTTCGTCGGCGGCACCGGGCTGCACCGGATCGACTGGGCCGTGCGGCGTTTCGAGCTCGGCTACTGGTGCCGAACGCGCCACCAGGGGCGCGGCTTCGTCACCGAGGCCGTGCGGGCCCTGACGCGCTTCGCGTTCGAGCGGCTGCGGGCGCGGCGCGTCGAGGTCCGGATGGACGACCGCAACTTGCGCAGCTGGAAGCTCGCCGAGCGCGCCGGCTTTGCGCTCGAGGGCGTGCTGCGCAGCGAGTCGCTGGACCCGCAGGGCGAGCCGCGCGATACCCGCGTCTACGCTCTCGTGGCGGACACGTCAGTCGCGAACGCCTGAGGGCGCGGGCGAGAAGCGGTCGACCGCGTCGGTGATGAGGCCGTCGATGCCGAGCGCGACCAGGCGCTGCGCATCGGCCGCCTCGTTGACGGTGTAGACCAGCGCGCGCATGCCGGCGCTGTGCAGTTGCGCGATCAGCGCGGCGTCCATGATTCTGTGGTTTGTCACCGCGGCGACGCACTCGAGCGCGCGGGCCTGCTCGAACCAGCCCTCACGCAGCGTGTCGAGCAGCAGCGCGCGCGGCAGCTGCGGCGCGGCCTCGCGTGCGGTCAGCAGCGCGTCGGGCCGGAACGAGCTGAGCAGCGGCGGCACCGGCTGCCCGGCCCACAGGCGGGCTGCCTCGGCCGCGACGACGCGGCCGGTGGCGGCCTCGTCCCCGGGTGTCGGCTTGATCTCGATGTTCAACGCAAAGCCGTTGCGCAGGCAGTAGGCGGCGATGCTGGCGAGGCTGGGCAGCGGTTCGCCGGCGAATCCGCGGCCGTGCCAGCCGCCCGCGTCCAGGCGCGAGAGCTCGCTCCAGGCGAGCTCGGCGGCCGTGCCGGTGCCGCTGGTCGTGCGCTCGAGGGTCGCGTCGTGCAGCAGGAACGGCACGCCGTCGGCGCTCAACTTCACGTCGCATTCGAATGCGCGGTAGCCGTGCTGCGCGCCGAGGCGGAACGCGGCCAGCGTGTTCTCGGGCGCCAGCTTGCCGGCACCCCGATGGGCGATCCACAGCGGATAAGGCCAGTCCCGCATGCTCAGACCCGCTTCGTCGTTGTGGCGTCGAACCAGTGCAATTGCTCAGGAGCTGTCGACAGCGTGACCAGGTCGCCGACCTTGGGCGGCGTCAGCGTCGCATCGAGCCGCACCGTGAACAGCGTCTCGCCGACCCGGCCGTAGACCAGGCGCTCGGCGCCCAGCATCTCGAGCGCCTCGACCTTCAGCGGCCAGCCCGCTGCGCCGTTGCGGCTCAGTACGGCGTGCTCGGGCCGCAGCCCCAGGATCATCTCCCCGGCGCGCGGCGCCGCCGACGGCAGCGCCAGCGTCTGGCTGCCCGCACTGAAGCGCGAGCCGTCGGCCTGACCCCGGATCAGGTTCATCGGCGGCGAGCCGATGAAGCTCGCGACGAAGGTCGTGGCCGGCCGGTGGTAGACCTCGTCGGGTGTGCCGATCTGCTCCATGCGGCCGGCGTTCATCACGATCATGCGCTGTGCCAGCGTCATTGCCTCGACCTGGTCGTGCGTCACGAAGAGCGACGTGACCGCGAGCTCGGCGTGCAGCTTCTGGATCTCCAGCCGCGTCTGCGCGCGCAGCTTGGCGTCGAGGTTGGACAGCGGCTCGTCGAACAGGAACACCTGTGGCTGGCGCACGATCGCGCGGCCCATCGCGACGCGCTGGCGCTGGCCGCCGGAGAGCTCGCGCGGCTTGCGCTGCAGGTAGGGGCCGAGTTCGAGGATCTTCGCGGCCTTGTCGACGCGCACCTTGATCTCGGCGATCGGCAGCTTCGCGATCTTCAGGCCGTAGGCCATGTTGTCGAACACGCTCATGTGCGGGTACAGCGCATAGTTCTGGAACACCATCGCGATGTCGCGCTCGCTCGGCTCGGCGTCGTTGACGACGCGCCCGCCGATCGCGATCTCGCCCTCGGTGATCTCTTCCAGGCCCGCAACCATGCGCAGCAGCGTCGACTTGCCGCAGCCCGACGGCCCGACGATCACGATGAACTCGTGATCGGCAATCTCGGCGCTGACGCCGTGGATGACCTGGTTCGCCTTCGGCCCGTGGCCGTAGCGCTTGACGACGTTTCGCAGGGATATGGAAGCCATGATTCTTGTGTTGTTGCGCGCTACTTCTCGGTATCCACCAGGCCCTTGACGAACCACTTCTGCATCAGCAGCACGACCAGCGCCGGCGGCAGCATCGCGAGCATCGCGGTGGCCATCACCAGGTGCCATTCGGCGGCCGCGTCGCCGCCGGGGATCATGCGCTTGATACCGATCACGGTTGTGTACATGCTCTCCTGCGTCGTGACCAGCAGCGGCCAGAGGTACTGGTTCCAGCCGTAGATGAACATTATCACGAACAGCGCCGCGATGTTGGTGCGCGACAGCGGCAGCACCATGTCCCAGAAGAATCGCAGCGGGCCGGCGCCGTCGATGCGTGCGGCCTCGGCGTACTCGTCGGGGATCGTCAGGAAGAACTGGCGGAACAGGAAGGTCGCGGTCGCCGAGGCGATCAGCGGCAGCGTCAGTCCCGCGTAGGTGTCGACCAGATTCAGGTTGGCCACGACCTGGTAGGTGGGCAGGATGCGCACCTCGACCGGCAGCATCAGCGTGACGAAGATCATCCAGAAGAACGTGCGCCGCAGTGGGAACCGGAAATAGACGATCGCGAAGGCCGAAATGATCGAGATCGTGATCTTGCCGACAGCGATGACGAGCGCCATGACGAGGCTGTTGAGCATCATCCTGCCGACCGGCGCGCTCGAGCCCTTCGCGCTGCCGTGGGCGATGACGGAGGCGTAGTTCTCCAGCAGGTGGCCTCCTGGCCACAGCTGCATCGGCACGTGCAGCACCTGGTCGAACGACAGCGTCGAGGCAATGAAGGCGACGTAGAGGGGGAAGAGGATCACTGCCACCGCGACGATCAGCACGACGTGGCGAAACAGGTTGAGGTAGGGCCGGCGCTCGATCATCACTCAGGCCCTAATACTGCACCCTGCGCTCGACCCAGCGGAACTGCACCACGGTGAGCGCGATCACGATC
>JAYSLR010000425.1:0-6657 GCA_043725365.1 Rhizobacter sp.
GCGGAGAAGAAGAATGCCTAAGCGCAGCGACCTGAAATCCATCCTCATCATCGGGGCCGGCCCGATCATCATCGGCCAGGCCTGCGAGTTCGACTACTCCGGTGCCCAGGCCTGCAAGGCGCTGCGCGAGGAGGGCTACAAGGTCATCCTCGTCAACAGCAATCCGGCGACCATCATGACCGACCCGGAGATGGCCGATGTCACGTACATCGAGCCCATCACCTGGCAGGTGGTCGAGAAGATCATCGCGAAGGAGCGGCCGGATGCGGTGCTGCCGACGATGGGCGGCCAGACCGCGCTGAACTGCGCCCTCGACCTGCACAAGAACGGCGTGCTCGCGAAGTACGGCGTCGAGATGATCGGCGCGAACGAGAAGGCGATCGAGAAGGCCGAGGACCGCCTGAAGTTCAAGGACGCGATGACGGGCATCGGCCTGCACTCGGCCAAGAGCGGGATCGCGCACTCGATGGACGAGGCGCTCGCGGTGCAGAAGCGCATCACGCACGTGATCGGCGGCACCGGCTTCCCGATGGTCGTTCGCCCCAGCTTCACGCTCGGCGGCACCGGCGGCGGCATCGCCTACAACCCGGACGAGTTCGAGGAGATCTGCAAGCGCGGACTCGACCTCTCGCCGACCAAGGAACTGCTGATCGAAGAGTCGCTGATCGGCTGGAAAGAGTTCGAGATGGAGGTCGTGCGCGACCAAGCGGACAACTGCATCATCGTCTGCTCGATCGAGAACCTGGATCCGATGGGCATCCACACCGGCGACTCGATCACGGTGGCGCCGGCGCAGACGCTTTCCGACAAGGAATACCAGCTGCTGCGCAACGCCTCGATCGCGATCCTGCGCGAGATCGGCGTCGACACCGGCGGCTCGAACGTGCAGTTCGCCATCAACCCGAAAGACGGCCGCATGGTCGTGATCGAGATGAACCCGCGCGTCTCGCGTTCGTCGGCGCTGGCCTCGAAGGCGACCGGCTTCCCGATCGCCAAGGTTGCGGCCAAGCTCGCGGTGGGCTACACGCTCGACGAGCTGCGCAACGACATCACCGGCGGCGCGACGCCGGCGAGCTTCGAGCCCAGCATCGATTACGTCGTCACGAAGATTCCGCGCTTCGCGTTCGAGAAATTTCCGGCCGCCGATTCGCGTCTGACGACGCAGATGAAGTCGGTCGGCGAGGTGATGGCGATGGGCCGCACCTTCCAGGAGAGCTTCCAGAAGGCGCTGCGTGGCCTGGAGACCGGTATCGACGGCCTGAGCGAACGCAGCACCGACCGCGAGGAGATCGTCCAGGAGATCGGCGAAGCCGGCCCGGAGCGCATCCTGTTCGTCGGCGATGCGTTCCGCATCGGCATGAGCCTGCAGGAGGTGTTCGAGGAGACCGCGATCGACCCGTGGTTCCTGGCTCAGATCGAGCAACTCGTTCAACACGAGCAAGCGCTGAGTGGCCGCACGCTGGCCGACTTGTCGAAGGACGAGCTGCGCTTCCTGAAGTCGAAAGGTTTCTCCGACCGTCGCCTCGCGACGCTGCTGGGCACGAACCAGCACGAGGTTCGCAAGACGCGTCACGCGCTGAACGTGCGCCCGGTCTACAAGCGCGTCGACACCTGCGCGGCCGAATTCGCGACGCAGACCGCCTACATGTACTCGACCTACGACGAGGAGTGCGAGGCCGAGCCGACCGACCGCAGGAAGATCATGGTGCTCGGCGGCGGCCCGAACCGCATCGGCCAGGGCATCGAGTTCGACTACTGCTGCGTGCACGCGGCGTTGGCGATGCGCGAAGACGGCTACGAGACCATCATGGTCAACTGCAACCCCGAGACCGTGTCGACCGACTACGACACCTCGGATCGCCTGTATTTCGAGCCGGTGACGCTCGAGGACGTGCTCGAGATCGTGGAGAAGGAAAAGCCGGTCGGCGTGATCGTGCAATACGGTGGCCAGACGCCGCTGAAGCTCGCGCTCGATCTCGAGCGTGCCGGCGTGCCGATCGTCGGCACCTCGCCCGACAGCATCGACATCGCCGAGGACCGCGAGCGCTTCCAGAAGCTGCTGCACGAGCTCGGTCTGAAGCAGCCACCGAACCGCACCGCGCGTACCGAAGAACAGGCGCTGGCACTGGCCCAGGAGATTGGCTACCCGCTGGTCGTGCGCCCGAGCTACGTGCTCGGCGGCCGCGCGATGGAGATCGTGCACGGCGACAAGGACCTGGAGCGCTACATGCGCGAGGCGGTGCGTGTCAGCGAGAAGTCGCCAGTGCTGCTCGACCGCTTCCTGGACGACGCGATCGAGGTCGACGTGGACTGCATCAGCGACGGCACCGATGTGATGATCGGTGGGATCATGGAGCACGTCGAGCAGGCCGGTATCCACTCCGGCGATTCGGCGTGTTCGCTGCCGCCGTACTCGCTGCCCGAGTCGCTGCAGAACGAAATGCGCCGCCAGGCCACGCAGATGGCCAGGGCGTTGAAGGTGGTCGGCCTGATGAACACGCAGTTCGCGATCCAGGGCGAGGGCGATGACGCCGTTGTCTACGTGCTCGAAGTGAACCCGCGCGCGTCGCGTACCGTTCCCTTCGTGTCCAAGGCGACGGGCCAGCCGCTGGCGAAGATCGCGGCGCGCTGCATGGTCGGGCAGAAGCTGAGCGAACAGCGGCACAGCGACGGAAAGTCGCCGCGCGAGGTGATTCCACCGTATTTCTCGGTCAAGGAGGCGGTGTTCCCGTTCAACAAGTTCCCCGGCGTCGACCCGATCCTCGGGCCGGAGATGCGCTCGACCGGCGAGGTCATGGGCGCGGGCCGCAGCTTCGGCGAGGCGATGCTCAAGAGCCAGCTTGGCGCGGGCTCCAAGCTGCCGACGAGCGGCACGGTCTGCATCACGGTCAAGAATGGCGACAAGGACCGTGCCGTGAAGGTGGCCAGCGAACTGCACGACCTGGGCTTCACCATCGTCGCGACCAAGGGCACGGCCGCGGCAATCGCTGCGGCCGGCGTGCCGGTGAAGTCGGTGAACAAGGTCAAGGACGGGCGGCCGCACATCGTCGACATGGTCAAGGCCGGCGAGATCCAGCTTGTGTTCACCACCGTCGACGAGACCCGCACCGCGATCGCCGATTCACGCCACATCCGCCAAGCGGCGCTGGCCCACCGGGTCACCTACTACACCAGCATGGCAGGCTGCGAGGCCGCGGTCGAGGGCATGAAGCACCAGGATGACCTGGTCGTGGTGTCTCTGCAGGAGCTGCACCGCGAACTGCACTAAAATCTGTGTCATCAGTCCCGCCGCCGGCTAATCCCGGCGGCGGCGTTATTTTTGCGATCAGGGTTTGCTCATCATGACCACCATTCCCCTCACGGTCCGCGGCGCCGAGAAGCTCAAGGAAGAGCTTGCGCGCCTGAAGAACGTCGAACGTCACGCGGTCATTCAGGCCATCTCGGAGGCGCGCGCGCAGGGCGACCTGTCGGAGAACGCCGAGTACGAAGCGGCCAAGGACAAGCAGGGGTTCATCGAAGGCCGCATTCTCGAGATCGAGAGCAAGCTCGCCGCGGCGCAGATCATCGACCCGGCCAAATTGAACGCCGAAGGGCGCGTGGTGTTCGGCGCCACGGTCGACCTCGAGGACGAAGACAGCGGTGCCAAGGTCACCTACCAGCTCGTCGGCGACGACGAGGCCGACCTGAAGAAGGGCCTGATCTCGATCAGCTCGCCGATCGCCCGCGCGCTGATCGGCAAGTCCGCCGGTGACGTGGCCGAGGTCCAGGCGCCGGGCGGCCTGCGGCACTACGAGGTCATCGCGGTCCGCTACGGCTGATCGGCATGGTTCAACGCGTTGCCGCGATGCTCGCCGGCCTGTGGGCCGGATTGCTGCTGTGCATCGGCGCGATCGCGGCACCTTCGGCGTTCGCGACCTTGCTGCCGGCCGATGCCGGGCACTTCGTCGGGCGCGTGTTCGCGCAGGATGCCTACGCGAGCCTGGGCCTCGCGGTCGTGCTGCTGCTGATCGAACGCCAGCGCAGCCACGCGGCCGCCGCGCTCGGCACCGGATCGGTCTTCAGCGCGAACATCGTGCTGCTGCTCGGCACGCTGTTCTGCACGGTCGGCGGCTACTTCGCACTGCTGCCGATGATGGAGGCGGCCCGGGCCGGGCAGGGCACGGTCTCGTTCGGCACCCTGCACGCCGTCTCGGCCGGCCTGTTCCTGCTGAAGGGCGTGCTGGTGCTTGCGCTGGCCTGGCGGCTGACGCGCTTCAGGACTGCTGCGACTTCTTGACGCTGGTCCGGCGTTTCGCGGCGCGCTTCAGTTCGCCGCCGGCGGCGATGCGCATGTTGCCCATCACCGTGATCTTCTTGACCTGCGCACGGTGGTTGCCGCTCTTCGAGAATTTCAGGATCTTCACGACGCGCGGGCCGGCGCCGCGGCCTTCGCGCTCGACCTTCTCCTTCGGCGGCATCGGGCGCCACAGCACCAGCAGCTTGCCGATGTGCTGGATCGGCGCGGCGCCGAGTGCATCGGCCAGCGTCGTGAAGATCGCCTCGCGCGTGGCGCGCTCGTCGGAGAACACCCGCACCTTGATCAGGCCGTGCGCGTTCAGCGCCGCATCCACCTCTTTCTGCACCGCGGCTGTCAGGCCGTCGGAGCCGATCATCACCACCGGGGTCAGGTGATGGGCAGCGGCGCGGTGTTCCTTGCGCTGGGCGGGGGTCAGTTGGATCGCAGTCATGGCCGTATTATCCCTGCCTGATGAAGACTCAAACCAAAAGCAAGAAGGTCAACAAGGCGTGGCTGCACGACCACCTGAATGACACCTATGTGAAGCTGGCGCAGCGCGAGGGCTACCGCGCCCGTGCGGCCTACAAGCTGAAGGAGATCGACGAGGAGCTGCACCTGCTCAGGCCCGGACAGATCGTCGTCGACCTGGGGTCGGTGCCCGGCGCCTGGAGCCAGTACGTGCGGCGCAAGTTCGCACCCAAGGAGGCCGGCACCGGCGGCGCCGCCACGGGGGCGCTGAACGGCACCATCATCGCGTTGGATGTGCTGGCGATGGAGCCGATCGAGGGCGTGACCTTCCTGCAGGGCGATATTCGCGAGGATTCGGTGCTGGCGCAGCTGGAGGCGATCGTCGCCGGGCGCCCGGTCGACGTCGTCGTCTCCGACATGGCGCCCAACCTCTCGGGCATCGAAAGCGCCGATTCGGCGCGCATCAGTCACCTGGTCGAGCTCGCCGTCGAGTTCGCACAAAGGCATCTGACGCCCCAGGGGGCGCTGGTCTGCAAGGTCTTCCACGGCAGCGGCCACAGTCAGCTCGTGAAGCTGTTCAAGACGACGTTCCGGGTCGTCAAGCCGATCAAGCCCAAGGCCTCGCGCGACAAGTCGGCCGAGACGTTCCTGGTCGGGATCGGCCTGAAAACGCCCGCTCAAGCGCGCGCCATCGGGGGCCGATAACCCACCGTGGGGCCACGCCGGCGTGACGGACCGCTCGATACACGCCCGCCGCCCGGGGGGATTGCTTGCCGTGCCGGGGGCTTGACTGGACTAAAATCGGCCGCAGATGCCCGGGACGGGGGCGCGCAGCGCCCTGCCTCCCTGGTCATGACCCGAAACTGGAGTCGCGGTGAACAATCAATGGTTCTCTAAGGTTGCTGTCTGGCTGGTGATCGCACTCGTGCTGTTCACCGTGTTCAAGCAGTTCGACCGCACGGCGTCGCAGGCCGGGATGATGGGCTACTCCGACTTCCTCGAGGAAGTGCGGGCCAAGCACATCAAGAGCGTGCAGCTCCAGGACGTCGGCGGCGGCAGCACCGAGATCCGCGCCCGCACCACCGACGACAAGGAAGTGCGCACCACCGCCACGGCATTGGACCGTGGCCTGGTCGGCGACCTGATCAACAACAACGTCAAGTTCGATGTCAAGCAGCGCGAGGAGCCCTCGTTCCTGGTCGGCATCCTGATGTCCTGGGGCCCGATCCTGCTGCTGATCGGCGTCTGGATCTACTTCATGCGCCAGATGCAGGGCGGCGGCAAGGGCGGCGCGTTCAGCTTCGGCAAGAGCAAGGCCCGCATGCTGGACGAGGCCAACAACACGACCACCTTCGCCGACGTTGCCGGCTGTGATGAAGCGAAGGAAGAGGTCAAGGAACTGGTCGACTTCCTGAAGGATCCGCAGAAATTCCAGAAACTCGGCGGCCGGATCCCGCGCGGCGTGCTGCTGGTCGGCCCTCCGGGCACCGGCAAGACCCTGCTCGCGAAGGCGATCGCCGGCGAGGCCAAGGTGCCGTTCTTCAGCATCAGCGGCTCCGACTTCGTCGAGATGTTCGTCGGCGTCGGCGCGGCGCGTGTGCGCGACATGTTCGAGCAGGCGAAGAAGAGCGCGCCCTGCATCATCTTCGTCGACGAGATCGACGCGGTCGGCCGCCATCGCGGTGCCGGTCTGGGCGGCGGCAACGACGAGCGCGAGCAGACCTTGAACCAGATGCTGGTCGAGATGGACGGCTTCGAGACCAACCTCGGTGTGATCGTGATGGCGGCGACAAACCGCCCCGACATCCTCGACCCGGCGTTGCTGCGCCCGGGCCGCTTCGACCGCCAGGTCTACGTGACCCTGCCCGACGTGCGCGGCCGCGAGGCGATCCTGAACGTGCACATGCGCAAGG